>CAZACE010000007.1:0-16620 GCA_964483255.1 uncultured Oscillospiraceae bacterium | reverse complement strand
CTGCGCGGACTTCTCGATCGTGTGCATCAGGCCGAACGTGGTATCAAAGTCCGGACCGGAGGCAAACAGGCCGTGATGCGCCCAGATCGCCGCTTCATATTCCTTCATCTTTTCGCATGTCGCCAGCGCGATCTCCGCGCCGCCCGGCACCATCCACGGCACAACGCCCACGCCGCCCGGGAACACAACCGGACACTCCGTCGCGCTCTTCCACAGCACGCGGCTGAATTCACGGTCAGTAAGCTCCAGCACATACGTCAGCGCGATCGTATTGGCCGGATGCGCATGATAGATCACGCGGCACTTGCCGTCCGTCGCGCTGACGCGCACGGAATGATTCATGAAATGGCTCGGGAATTCGCTGGTCGGGCGGCCGCCGTTTTTAAGTCCCCAGACGATGCGGTAGCTATCGCCCGCTTCATTGATTTCCACCACGCACAGGCAATCCTCAGGATCCAGGATCACATTGCGGAAATACTTGCCCGATCCGGTAGAGATGAAGTATTCGCCGGCGAGGTTCTTGCCGGTCACGCCCATGTTCACCCACTCACGCGGAGTCTCATAGAAGAAGGGACGCATCTGGTCTGCTTCTTCCTTCGTCAGGCGATAGGTCACATTGCCGCCGTTACGCTCATGCCAGCCCTGATGCCAGCCATCGTCCACCATGCGGATATACTGCTGCATAATCGAAATATCGAGCATGCTCATCTTTTTTCCTCCTTTATGGGAACGATTTGGGGACGCTGTCCCCAAACCCCTGCAAGGGACATTGTCCCTTGACCCTTCTTCACTTCGCGCCTGCTTAAAGCAGCTTTATAGGGGCGAACTCTGTTCGCCCACAGTTGATTAACCTTCCCCTATGGGGAAGGTGGCAGTCCGAAGGACTGACGGATGAGGTCCTCGCCCACTGTCGGCGCAGATCTCTTAATTTCGCTTCAGCAGGACGTCCTTTTCATACTGCTTAACCTCGGGGAGCCACGCGCCGTCCTCCGGCACGCCGCATTCGCGGCAATACTGCGCCCAGATTTCGCCGAACGGGAGCGTCTTGAGCTCCTCCTGCGCGACAAGCAGCGTAGTAAAATCGCTGGTATCCTGGAGATTCTTGAGATACTCATGCGGAGTGACCAGCGCCATGAGCAGCGCTTTTTGGATATTACGGATACCCACCGTCCAGGCTGCAACGCGGTTGATGGAGGCGTCAAAATAATCCAGCGCGATATTCACGCTGCCCTCAAGGCCGCCGCAGCGCACGATCTCCTTGCAGATCTCCTTGGTTTCATCGTCCAGCAGCACAACATGGTCGCTGTCCCAGCGAACGGGTCTTGTCACATGCAGCGCAATCTCCGGGAAAAAGGCCAGCAGCGCCGGAATCTTATCGGAAACCATCTCCGTGGGATGGTAATGGCCGTTGTCCATGAGCGGAATGCACTTATCCATATTCATCGCGGCATAGGCCAGGGAGAACTCGCTCGAGCCCACGGTATACGCCTCCACGCCGATGCCGAAGACCTTCGACTCGATGCAGGGCTTGACCTTGGCAAAATCAAACGGTTCGCGCAGGATTTCATCAATCGCCTCGCGGTAACGCTTTCTGGGGCCAAGGCGGTCGCCGGGAATATCCTTAAAGCCGTCGCCCGTCCAGATATTCATGACGCACGGCTGGCCGAGCTCTTCGGCGAGATATGTGCTGATTCGGATAGACGCCTTGCCATGCGCAATCCAGAATTCTCTGGTTTGCGCATCCGGAGAGGACAGCGTCAGCGGATCGCACTTGGGATGAGAGAAGAACGTCGGATTGAAATCCGCACCAATGCCGCGGGACTTGCAGTAATCCACCCAGGGCTTAAAATGCTTGGGCTCAAGCTGATCGCGATCGACCCAGCCGCCATTTTCCTCGTTGAAGATTGCATAGCTGGCATGCAGACTGATCTTTTTCATGCCGGGGCACAGAGAGAGCACGACGTCAAAATCCGCCATCAGCTCCTCGGGCGTTCGGGCGCGGCCCGGATAATTGCCGGTAGTCTGAATGCCGCCGGTCAGCGGCTTGCTGGGATCCGTGTCAAAGCCGCGCACATCGTCGCCCTGCCAGCAATGGATGGAGACCGGGACGTTTTTCAGGCGTTCAATTGCCGCATCCACATCTACGCCGAGCGCTTCATACTTTGCTCTTGCCTGCGTGTAGCTCATATCACTTAACCTCCGTTTGGATTTGGGATTGGATTTTCAGATTGCCCAGTGCCGTCGCCTCAATCGGCAGGGCGATTACCTGCTTGCCCGTCGCCGCCTGCGTAAGATCGTTGAGGAAGCCATTTTTCGCGCCGCCGCCGACGATATAGAGCTTTTTGTATTCTCTGCCCGTGTTGCGCTCCAGCTCTTCAATCGCCTGCCAATAGCTCACGGCAAGGCTCCTGTACGCGCAGCGGAAATAATCGCCGACGGTATGAAGCGCACCGTCTGTCGCCGCATCAAACGCGGCCTTCATGCTCTTTGGCGCGAGAAACTCCGGCGCGTTGGCATCGACAAGCACCTCGCATGTGCTTTCCTCGGCCGCCTTCACAATATCGGGGAAGGGCATATCCGGACAGAGCTCATGCTGCAGGCAGTTGACCAGCCACATGCCCATGATGTTCTTCTGATTGGCAGCCATGCTGTCCGCGCCGGTGATGGGCTTCTGTGTTTTCACGCCCAGCAGCGACCATGTGCCCGAGGAGATATACGGCTCATTGCCCTCCATGGGAATTCCTTCAACAGCAGAGCCGGTATCGTGCGTGGCGCAGAGCACGACGCTGAGATTGCCGCCAACCTGCCGGGCAATCTCTTCCTTCAGCGGCCCGAGCACCGTGCCCGGCTGACTGAGCTGCGCAAAGAGCGCACGCGGCAGCCGCAGCCGATCCACGATTTCCAGATCAAACTCGCCGGTTTCCGCGCTGATCATGCCCATCGTCGTCGCGTTGGTATATTCCCTCGCTTTGACGCCCGTAAGCCTGTACATCAGATATTCCGGCATCATCAGCATATCGGTGACGCCCTCAAGCCTGCCGTGCAGCTGATCGTCGCAGAGCTGATAGATGGTATTGAACGGCTGAAACTGACAGCCCGTATGCGCATACAGCTCGGCAAACGGTACGATTTCATGCACCTTCGGGATTACCTTTTCCGTTCTGGCGTCGCGATAGGCATAGCAGGGCGCAATCTCCTCTTCGCCTTTGAGCAGCACATAGTCCACGCCCCATGTGTCGATGGACATGCTCACGAGATCCGGATAAGCCTTGATCGCTTCTTTGACGCCTGCGACAACGTGCTCAAAAAGACTTTCCGTATCCCAGACGAGATGCCCGTCCTGCTGCCTGACCCCGTTTGGAAAGCGATAGACTTCCTCCGAACAGATTTCTCCCTTTTCCATCCAGCCGACAATATGTCGGCCGCTGGATGCGCCGATATCCACCGCAAGATAACGGTTCATCTTCCTGTACCTCCTGCACATGCATGAAACGCTGGCTTTTTATGAACATTATACAATACAGAGCACGAAAAGGAAAGAGCTTCTGTCATCCTTATACAACACATCTCATTTTACCAAACCGAAAATGACTTCCGGCGCGATTTCATCTTCCGGCGCAAACCGCTCACTGCCCATATATCGATAAATGGCTCGCAGCAGTGCACGGGCCTCGGGATATTGCATCAGATTGTGCAGCCCCATCGTACAAAGCAGCAGCCTTCCCCCGCCGCAGCGGCATTCCATCAGCTGCGCCATGCGCCTCAGATATGCATAGCTGTCCATGAGGGTGACGATGGGTTTTATGCCGCGTAGCTCATCCGGCAAAATGACTGCCCGCTGCGAGGCCATCGGCCACCACTGCCAGTTTGTATGCATATCCGTCGGGAAATGGGCAAAGATCGGATGCGACGCATCGATGAGTTGACCCATGCCGCCCGGCTGTGCCGGGAATGTGCCCACAGACCAGAAATCCGTGGAAAACTGGCTCCTGATGGACTTAGGCAGCGCTTCCTGCGTGGAATCCGGCGCGAGGAACACTGTGCCGCCTGAGCGGAGCACATCAAGCGCCCGCTCATCCAGCGAGCGGCATTCATACACATTCTCCGGACAGGCAATTTCCTCATCCGGATAGACCCAGATGGAATAATCATTGCGGCAAGCACGCAGCGAAACCGTCAGCGTGAGCTTTACGGCCCTTTGGATTCCGCAAAGCGGAATACGCAGCGTGCCAATGTCTGTCAGGCCGCCGCACTGCGCGCTGACAGGCGCAAACTCGCCGCAAAGCGAAACCCCCTCGCCGCAAAGCGACCACTTAGCAGCGCCTTCAATCGCTTTCTTTGAGTAATTGGCAAAGCACACGTGTGCCTGCAGCGCTTCTCCTGAGACATAGGTCATGCGCGGCAGGAGCACCAGCGGCAATGCATCCCTAAAGAATCGCGCAAAGCGCTCCGGCCTGGCAAAGGCATAGGGTTTAGGATTCAAATGGCTATTGAGCATACCCACCAGCGCCGTGCCCTGGCCGGGAAAATCCTGCAGGCCCAGCAGCGAAATGCCGCTCATCCCCTCCGTGCGCAGCGCGGCCTCAATCTCCGCGCGATAGCACAAAAGCGACAGCTCGCCCGTCGCCCGGACATATTCCTTCCATCTCGGCGCAAGCCCTGCCGCCTTCACCTTCTCTTTGATCAGCCGGAGATTATCCGGAACCGTCACGCCGTTAAAATCGGCAAGTTCGTCAAAGTCCGGCAGGATTTCATACTGGCCGACCTCAAAGGACACAACCGGCTGATCACATGCTTTGCGGATTTCCGCCATAGCGGGCGCATAATCCGTTCGAAGATCGGGATAACGCTCGTTGAGCCATCCGGTCATCGGCGAGCTGGTTGCGCGCATGTCGTGTGCATGATAGCAAAACGACGTATAGTAATCATCCGCCGGGTTTTCGCCCTTTTGGCCATAGTGGTTGTTGGAACCGGAAGCATACAGGCGTGTCGGATCAATGGAGCGCGCAAGGGCGAGCAGCGAATCGGCATATGCCTGCCCGCCAATGCCCATATGCAGCTCATTTCCAAAGGAAAGCATCACAAACGAGGGATGATTGGCAAGCATGCGAAGAATGCCTTCCAGCTCTGCGCGGTAATACGCTCTGCTTTCTTCGGATTCAAACGCGTTTCGCGGATTCCAGTGCGAAAGCTCCGGCTGCATGAGCATGCCCAGCTCATCCGCAGCGGCGAAGGCCGCAATCGGCGGGCAATGGCTATGGAAGCGCATGCAGTTCACGCCATAGCTTTTGTATACTGCAAGGATTTCCTTCCATGATCCGACGTCCATCGGCGGATGACCCGTTTCAGGAAAAACCGCGCAATTGGCCTCGCTGCGCAGGAAGATATTCCGGCCATTGAGCGTAAGGCGTCCATCACACGCGGCAAAATCGCGCACGCCGAAGGAGACAGTTTGGGCGTCTGCGCCAAGAGACGCCGTGAGCGCATAGCAATTCCCCTCGCCCTCGTCCCAGCGGCGCACATCGCCGCGAAGGCGAAGCCCCGTCATGCGAATCTGCGCAAAACCACTTTCCCCCTGCGCAGCAAGCTCGGCAGGTTCCTTGAACGCATCGCTCTCTATGCGCAGATTCCCCTGCCATGCGCGATCGGCAGAAATTTCTGCGATCACATCAACTGTATCGCCATGCGGATAGACGCGCAGGTCATGGATAAACACAGGCTCTTGCACGCGAAGGCGCAGATATCCTATCATGCCGTTCCAGTTGGTCTGCGTCTCATCGGTCGCGGCGGAGGAAAAGACGATATCGTCGTGCGGCCAGCCCGGATAGCTGTTGTCGCAAATGAGTTCGAGCTTATCCTGTCCGTTTAGAAGCCCTGTCACTTCAAAGATATTCGGCGAAGAGATGGACGGCGGCAGAAAATGCGGAACACTCCGCCCGTTTACGCGCAGGCTCAGATGGCGTGTGCGCTCACACTCCAGAAAGATACGCTTGCCCTGCGGCAGCGCAAATGCCAGCTCTCGCATAAAGACAGCCGGACCTTCATAGGTATGCTTTCTCGTCAGGCGCGTGGCGATCACAGAAGCGGACGAAAGCGCATCGTTGCAATGCTCATCCGGATGCCAGGGCGCTGCGACAGAGTCTGCATGACCCACGCCGTTTGTATCCAGCGTGCCGGGGAGCGAAACCTGATAAGCGCCCTCAGCCGTTGTGCATTGCCACACGCCGGACAGATCATATGCTTTCATGAAAGATTTCCCCTTTTCATTCATGCTTCGCGGTAAAAATCGTCCCGCTGTTCGGACATGACCAGATAGCATTCATGCCCAAAGAGCAGCGAAGCCGGAACACGCCAATCGACGCCCGTGTAAAAATTGTCTGCGATAAGCTTCCCATCCGCATAGATCTGCGCGACGTCATATTCACCGGAAATGGTCACAAAGCCCTCGCCGCTTGAAACCGAGAGCCTCTGCCAGCGGCGTGTTCTCTTTCCGCCCAGCGCCAATTCGCGCGAATATGGCGGCGCAAACGGCTCCTGCGTCTTTTCAAGCGTCAGCTGCGCCGGATCAAATGCCCGCGCGATTTCCATGCGCACAAAACCATCTTCCGTGTACTTCCAGCAGGCAAAGCTGCCGCCTTCAATGGCGCAGAGCTCGCCGCGCAGGCTGTAGAGATTCACCTGATCGCCGACAAACAACTCGCCATCCAGCCTGCGCACAAAGCGCGCCTGATCCCAGGCGAGCGTGACGATGCGGGAATCGCCCGCGTCAAAGCCGGAATCAAGCCCCGGCTGCGCGGTCATGCGCTGCATGCTGCCGTCCGGCAGGAGGATTTCATACTGCGGTGAAACGCCCTGCACAGCAGCAAAGAAGAACGTACTGCCCCGGCGGCAAAGCGGCTGCGCCGTCGCATAGCGAAGGCTCGCGCCCTCAAGCGCCATATTCACAGGCATGAAGAAGCTCACATCGCCGCAGACGTCGATCGGCGGGAACTCAACGCCCAGCGCCGTGATCTTCGCGCTGCGCACATCTTCAAGCGCCATCAGCCGCTGATAGTGATTCACGAAAACAAAGCCGCTATTTCCATCCGTGCGCAGGCAGGCGCGAAGGTGTTTTACATCCGTGCAGGGCACGAATTTCTCTGCGCCCACATGCTCCATCGCCGCGAGGCGATCGCCAAAGTCATGGGCAAACAGATGCAGCATATTCAAAAGACCATACTGGCCGCGCGCCTCGCCATACTGGCTCAGGCAGGTCTGAAAATCATAATTGAGCACCGGCACGTCGTTGGGATAGCCAGTGTCGGTGGATTCCTGAAAAGTGGACAGCTTACCCAGCTTGTTCGTGCCGCCGTGATACATATAATAGCCGATGAGATTATTGCCGCAGCCCAGCTTCACCAGAGACAGGCAATACGCATCCATCGCCGAGACCAGCGGACGGCGGTGATGCGTCACCTGCAGACCGCTGCCCAGCTCGCAGGTTGCAAAGGGATAGCGCTCATACGGCAGGCGCCAGCCGGATTCATCCTGATCGTGCATCAGATCCATGCCCACAGCGGTATCGTTGCGGGTCGGATCGAAGCTGAAATGATGCGACGGCGCAAGGCGCTCACGCGAAGCGTCCCACGGCGCATCAACATAGCCGGCAAAGACGGGCAGCAGCTCATCCACGGGGATTTTCGCGCCGTATCTGCTGTTCCAGCCGGTCGCGGTATACAGCGGCGCATCGTAGCCGATTTCAAGCGCCATCTGCTTGAGCGCCATCAGGTGCTCGCTGTTATCCACCAGCTCGTTTTCAAACTGAACGCCGACGATTGGCCCACCGTCCTTATAGAACAGGCCCTTGACCTGTTCGAAGATGCGCTCATACCAGATGCGCGCCTTTGCCATATAGCGCGGATCATTCGTGCGCAGCGGAATGCCTCTGTGCTGGAGCCAATCCGGGAAGCCGCCGTTTCGGCATTCGCCATGCGCCCACGGGCCAATGCGCAGCATAACCTCAAGCCCCTGCGCGGCGCATTCCTGCACAAAGGCGCGGATATCCAGATCGCCGGAGAAATCGATTTCCCCTTCGATCTCCTCGTGATAAATCCAGAACATATAGGTCGCCACAATCTCCACGCCGCCGGCTTTCATTTTCGCAAGCTCATGCGGCCAGTTTTCCCGGCTGTCGCGGGAGAAATGATACTCGCCCATCACCGGAATAACCGGCTTTCCTCCCCGAGAAATGAACAGGCTGTTTGCCGCGATCTCCTCCCCCGCAGGATTTCTGCCTCCCATGCGAAGATGACCGGTGAGGATCTTGCTGGGCTGATAAGCTCTGAATCGAATATCCATAGTGCGCTCCTTTTCATGATAACCTGTATGTATAATTCTAGGCTGGTACGCATAACCCTGCCTCATCAAACAGGCTTATGCGGTCATGAAATCTGGACACTCATCCATCCTGTATGCTATACTGAAACATATTCTTACAGCACCCAATAAACAGGAGGAAAGCAGGATGGAGCATATGGCAGGTCAGGCCGAGATCTGGGTGGAACAGATCATGCTGCCGACCTACGGCATCGGCAAAGCGGACAAGAACCCCATGTTCCTTGAAAAGCGCGTCTATCAGGGATCCAGCGGCAAGGTATACCCGCTGCCCGTCGTGGACAAGATTCTCGACGAGAAGGTGGATCAGCCTTACACGGCCGTTTGGCTGGAGAACGACTACATCCGCGTGATGGTGCTGCCCGAGCTGGGCGGCCGCATTCAGCGCGCCTATGACAAGACCAACGGCTATGACTTCGTCTACTACAACGAGGTCATCAAGCCCGCGCTCGTGGGCCTTACCGGCCCGTGGATCTCCGGCGGCATCGAATTCAACTGGCCGCAGCACCACCGCCCGACCACCTATGGTCCAACCGACTGGCGCATCACAGAAAACGAAGACGGAAGCAGGTCTGTAGAGCTTTCCGAGGTCGATCAGATGTACGGCACGAAGGGCAAGATGACCTTCACGCTCTATCCGGACAAAGCGTACATCGAGATCAAGGGGCAGCTTTACAACCGCACCAATCTGCCGCAAACCTTCCTGTGGTGGGCAAACCCCGCCGTTGCGGTGAACGACAACACGCAGAGCGTGTTCCCGCCGGACGTATGCGCCGTGTTTGACCATGGCAAGCGCGACGTATCCAATTTCCCGATCGCCACTGGCGTATACTACAAGCACGACTACGGCGCAGGCGTGGATATTTCCCGCTACAAAAATATCCCCGTGCCCACCAGCTACATGTGCGCGCACAGCGATTATAACTTCGTGGGCGGCTACGACTACGGCGTGGAGGCGGGTATCCTGCATATCGCGGATCACCATGTTTCCCCCGGCAAGAAGCAATGGACCTGGGGCAACGGCGATTTCGGCCAGGCCTGGGACCGCAACCTGACCGACGAAAACGGCCCGTATATCGAGCTGATGACCGGCATGTTCTGCGACAACCAGCCGGACTTCACGTGGCTGAAACCCTTTGAAGAAAAGACCTTTACGCAGTACTTCATGCCTTACAAGGCAGCGGGCTATGTCAAGAACGCCAGCACCGAGGTCGTGCTCAATCTGGAGAAGAGCGGGAATACCGCCTCCTTCGTCGTCTATGCCACCGGCGTATATAAGGACGCCCGTGTGGTGCTGACCGCCGGAGAAAAGATCATTTACGACAAGACGCTGACCATCAGCCCCATCGACGTGCTCAAGGATTCCGCCAAAACCGACGCAGAAGAAACCGAACTTTGCCTCGCCGTGTACGACTGCCATGGCCGCAGAATGCTCGATTACGCGCCGCAGGAAAAGAAGATCGACGAGATCCCAGATCCGGCTCCGGCTGCAAAGCTGCCGCACGAAATCATTACCAACGAGGAGCTCTATCTGACGGGTCTGCACATCGAGCAGTACCGCCATGCGACGTACCTGCCTGATCCGTACTACCTCGAAGCCCTCAAGCGCGACCCGGGCGATATCCGCGCGAACAATGCCTACGGCCAGCTGCTGCTGCGCCGCGGCCTGTTCGCAAAGAGCGAGGAATACTTCCGCAAGGCCATTGAGCGCATGACAAGCCGCAACCCCAACCCGTATAGCAGCGAAGCGATGATCGGCCTGGGTCTGTCCCTCTTCTATCAGGGCAAGGACGACACCGCATACGACGCCTTCTATAAGGCGACCTGGACGGCCGCCGAGCAGGAGACCGGCTTCTATTATCTCGCCGCCATCGACTGCCGCAGGGGCGATTACAAGCTGGCGCTTGAGCATATCGACCGCAGCCTCGTGAAGAATTATCACAACCTCAAGGCGCGCGCGCTGCGCGGCATGATCCTCACCAAACTGGGCTTTGCCGACAAGGCAAAGCGCTGGTACGGAGAGAACCTTGAGCTGGATGCGTTTGACTATGTCTCCCGCCTGGAAATGGGCGATACCGAAGGCGCGATGAAGCTCATGGGCGACCGAGCAAGCAGCTTCATCGAGTGCGCAATCGACTATGCCGAAGCCGGATTTTACAAAAAAGCCGTTGCCGTGCTGGATCTGTGCCCGGCCGGCAGCCCGATGATCGCCTACCACAAGGCGCTCTATGCCAGCAAGTTCAATGAAAATCTGGCGAAGGAAGCACTGGCAGACGCGGCAAAGCGCAACAGCCTCTACTGCTTCCCCAACAAGCTGGAGAATATTCTGGCGCTTGAATATGCGCTGCGCAACAATAAAACCGACGCGAAAGCGCCGTATTACCTCGGCTGTCTGTGGTATGACAAGCGCCAGTACGGCAAGGCCACGGCGATGTGGGAGCGTTCCAGCGAGCTGGATTCCACCTTCCCCACCGTCTGGCGCAACCTCTCCCTCGCCTGCTTCAACAAGAAGGGCGATACCAAGAGGGCCCGCGACTGCATGGAGCGCGCCTATGCGCTGGACGAAAACGATGCGCGCATCCTGCTGGAGCTGGATCAGCTCTACCGCAAGCTGAACATGCCGATTGAGGAGCGTTTCGCCTTCCTCGATTGCCACAAGGAGACGGTATTCGTCCGCGACGACCTGACCGTCGAATACTGCACGCTGCTGAACTCCATGAGCCGCTATGAAGAGGCGCTCGCCATCATCGCAAGCCGCAAGTTCCATCCATGGGAAGGCGGCGAAGGCAAGGTAACCACGCAGTATGCCGTCGCGCTGACGCAGCTGGCGCGCAGGGAGCTTGCCGCCGGCCATGCCGAAAAGGCCAAGGAGCTGCTTGAGCGTGCGCTCGTCTTCCCGCATAACCTTGGCGAAGGCAAGCTTGAAGGCGCGAAGGACAACAACATCTACTACTACCTCGGCCTGTGCGAGCGTGCGCTGGGCAACGAAGAAGCCGCTATCGCTCATCTTACCCACGCGGCGGCAGGCAGCGAGGAGCCCGCCAGCGCCATGTATTACAACGACCAGCCGGCCGAGCTGATCCTCTATCAGGGCCTGGCAGCGCTGGAGCTGGGCGATCGCGATCACGCCAGCGCGCGCTTTTACAAGCTGATCTCCTACGGCGAGAAGCATTACTACGACAAGGTGAAAATCGATTACTTCGCCGTTTCCCTGCCGGATCTGCAGCTGTTTGACGAGGACCTGACCATCCGCAACCGCGCGCACTGCGAATACCTGATCGCACTGGGCAGTTACGGCCTTGGCAACAAGACCCGCGCAGCGAAATGCTACGATGCTGCGCTTAAAATCGACTGTGCGCATCAGGGCGTCATTCTGCACAGGCAGCTGCTGTAAACTGCACACATGAAAACCGGGTATGCTCCTCTCCGCATGCCCGGTTTCTTTGGTTATGTAAATCTATTTGTAAGGTATCGCCCTCGACCGCAGAGCAACAGGGTTTGCAGAGGTTTGTCGGGATTGAAGCCGAGCATGCTCAGCGGACATAGACAGCGAGGCGGAGCAGCGGAAACTGCAGGGAGCGCTGAATCCGCGTAACTATGCAAAGTTCCCGCAGATGCCGCCGACAGCATGCCGGTTTGGGTTTATCGGATATCGTACACGCTTCTCGCGCTTACCGCATCCGGCGTGCCGCGCAGAACCTTCACACGGCGCTCGCCCGCATTCATATCAAAGAAATTATCCTCCAGCAGCACATCCGCGCCGCAGCAGATTTCCACGCTGCGCGCAAAGGCCTTCGCGCGAACGACGATTTCGTCGCCATCCAGATACGCCTGAAGCTGCGGATCGACAAACTCAAAATGCTTGGGCGCGCAGAACAGCACGCTGCCGCTGCCCACGACGCTGCCGGCTCCATCCTCCAGCTGATAGGAATAATAGCAATCGTAGAAACCATACTGCGAGAAATCCTGCGCAGCACTCAGCCAGACGGACGAAAGCGCCGGCGCATGCACAGGAAAACTGCCCTCCAGGATCACCGAGGCATCCGGCCTGCGCAGCGCCCAACGCGCTATACCGTCAAAATCCTGCACGGTCTCGTTGGCCACATTCAGCCGTGCGGACATTTTGTCCGGGAAATGCTCGGCGTTGATGTTTGTATTCTGGATACCCTCTTCATGGCAGGAGATCATCACCGGCGCAAAGAAGCGTTTCTCATAATAATGCAGCGCCTTCCAGCGGCCAAAATAATCCACGCTCGCCCAGCTGACAACCGGCCAGCAATCGTTGAGCTGCCAGACGATCGCGCCCATGCAGCAGCCGCGATGGCGGCGCCAATGCTCCACACCATACTGAATCGCCTGCGCCTGCAGGAGCTGAGAGGCATAGACGAAGCTGTCAAAGCTGTGCGGATAGAGATAGGTCTGGGAGAGATATTCCGCAATTCTGCCGTTGGCCGAGGCATTGCGCTGGTGCTTTTCCATGATGCGGGAGAACGGATTGAGATCGCAAGGCTCGGCAAAGGAGCGGATGGTCTCCATGCAGGGGAAGGACTGGAAGCCAAACTCGGAGACATAGCGGAAATGGTATTTCCGGTAATCCGTGAAGGGTTTGAGGCCGTGCCACACATCCCAATAGTGCACATCGCCCCGGTCAGGATCCTGCGGGCCATCGAACGAACCGCCGCTGGACGGGCTGGACGGCCAGTAAAACCGCTGCGGATCCTCCTGCCTGAGCACTGCGGGGATGATGTACTCGTACATTTTGATGTAATCCGCCACTTCGCGCTTGCTGTTTACCCATTCTCCCTTGGGCACAAAATCTTCCATTTCGTTGTTGCCGCACCAAAGCGCCAGAGACGCATGATGGCGCAGGCGGCGGATGTTATCCACAAACTCGGCGCGGATATTCTGCTCAAACTCATCGGAGAGATGATACATTGCGCAGGCAAACATGAAATCCTGCCAGACCAGAAGGCCCAGTTCATCGCAGATATCGTAGAAATAATCCTCTGGGTAATGGCCGCCGCCCCAGACGCGCACAGCGTTCATATGGGCGGCTTTTGCATCCTCCAGCAGCCTTCGCGTGCGCTTCGGGCTGCGGCGGGCAAGCAGATTATCCTCCGGAATATAATCCGCGCCCATGGCAAAGACCGACACGCCGTTGACCTCATGGCAGAAGCTCTCGCCCCAGGCGTCCTTTTCCCGCCTCACAGTCAGCGTGCGAAGGCCGATCCGCTTTTCCCAGGTATCGAGCACCTTGCCCGCTTTCTCAAGGCTGACGCAGAGCGTATAGAGCGGCTGATTGCCGTAGCCGCTCGGCCACCAGAGCTGCGGATGATCAACCACGATCTCAGAATGCTCGCCATCCGTCTCGAACATGGCGCCGTCCGGCGCGGCAAGGCGCACCTTCACCCGGACGTCACCCGGCGCATAGCGCAAAAGATGCGCATCCACCCCGATCGTCACCCTGCCAGCCTCATGCTTCTGGCTCGTGTATACATCCCGGATCCGCGCGGTATCCACGCCGATGATCGAAATGCTGCGCCAGATGCCGGCGTCAGGCAGGCGCGGGCCCCAATCCCAGCCGAACATGCAGTGCGTTTTGCGCAGATGCGGGAAACCCTCCATGGCGTCGCTGGAGCCGTCCGTGCGCTGAGCAGCATAAGCCTCACGGATATATTTCGTCGGAGAAAAGAATGTGATCTCGATGATATTCTCCCCCGGACACAGCAGCGCTTTCACGTCATATTCCCAGATGCGGTGCATATTCTCGGCATCGCCGGCATGCACGCCGTTGATGCTGATCGACGCCAGCGTATCCAGACCTTCGGCGCGAAGCAGAACTGCATCCGATTCAAGCAGCTCCTTCGAAACATTGAACGTTCTGTTGTAACGGAAGTCGTGCTCCATCAGCCTGAGCGCCTCAGCCTCGTTATCGCGATAATAGGGATCTGGAATCAACCCGGCCGTCAGCAGATCATGATAGACAGAACCGGGCGCCTTTGCCGCCACGACGCCAAACTGCGTTCCAGGGATTTCCAGCGTCCAATCGCCATTCAGGGAGAGTATATTCATTACGCTTACCTCCACGTATTTTCAGATTTCCTTTTCAGGCCGGATCGCATATCCGTTTTCTTATTCTATATTATCCGGTACTCTTGAAAGAAAGTAAACTCTTTATATCAAAAACCATCGGACAAGCCGATGGTTTTCAAGTATAAAATGATTAGCCAGTCATCTGTCTGCGGCTCAGATCTCCTTGCCGGCGAGGAACACGCGCTTATCGGCATAGCCCTCGCTGCAAACGATAAAGTCGGCCTGCTTGCCGTTTTCGATAGAGCCGACGACATCCTGCACGCCCAGCGCACACGCCGGGTTATACGTCGCGGCGCGCACGGCGTCCTCTTCCTTCACGCCCCAGGAGATCGTGTTGGTGAGGCACTTCCACATGTTCGACGCAGAACAGGCAATGGTGCCATCCGCCACCAGCTTCGCCACACCGTCGATCAGCTGCGCCGTCTGGCCGCCGATATCAAACGTCGTGCCATCCGGCTGTCCAGCACAGCGGCCGGAGTCGGAGACGATGATCATGCGCTCGCCGCCAAACATCGAGAAGGCCAGGCGGACAGAGGCCGGATGAATGTGCATGCCGTCGCAGATAATCTCCGCGCGGACATTTTTGTTTTCCACAGCGGCCGGAATCACGCCCGGATTGCGATGATGAATGCCCGGCATGGCATTGTACAGATGCGTGAGATGGGTCACACCGGCGTCAATCGCCGCCTTTGCGTGATCGTAGTCGGAATCCGTATGCGCGATGGACACCGTGCACAGCTCCTTCGCCTTTTCAATAAACTCCACCGCGCCCGGAAGCTCCGGCGCGACATCCACAATGCGCACGAGGCCGCCGCAGCCGTCATAGAGCTTCTTGAAGCCCTCAAAATCCGGCTCCTTGAGGTAATCCGGGTTCTGCGCGCCGCGCTTCTTATAGGAGAAATACGGGCCTTCCATCTGGATGCCGCGCAGCACAGCGCAGCCTTCCGGCTTCTCCTCTGCAATCCGCTTTGCCGTGGCAAAGGCCTTTTCCAGCACGTCATACGGCAGCGTCATGGACGCCGGCGCAAAGGACGTGACGCCGCAGCTGAGATAATACCTGGCCATCTCTACAAGGCCTTTGTAATTTCCGTCGGAGAAATCATAGCCGGAATTGCCGTGGCTGTGCACTTCGATCAGACCGGGAATGACCGTCGCACCCTTGAGGTCAATCGCATCCTCCGGGACATTTTCCGGCAGGATCTCGCCGAACTTACCATCCACAACCTCAAATGCGCCTGTTTTGAATTCAAAATCACCGGTAAAGATTCGCGCATTCTTATAAAACATGGCGATCCTCCTTATCTTTTGATATCAGGCAGCGTAGCAGCGGCAACGGACTGGCCCACTCGGCGGGTCTTCTCATCCGGCAGCATCACCTCGACCTTCTTGGCCAGCTCCGGGAACTCATCCGCCAGGATTGCATTGCACACGGCAAGGATCGTATCGCCGCCCTTGCCGCTCATCACGCGGCCGAGCATCATCATGTGCTCAATATCGTACAGCTGGCTGTAGAGCACGACGGTATACGCCAGATACGCGCCGATGGTCTCGTAGATCGCCTTCGCGCGCTCGTCATCCTCGGCCATAAGCGCCTGCACAACCTTGAGCTTCTCCGCCGGGCTCAGCGCCGGATCCAGATCGATGCCGGCAATCGGCGCCAGCTTGATCACCGCATCCTGAGAGAAATATTTGCAGCCCACGCCATAGTCGGTGGACCATTCATCCTGCATCGCGCCCGCCTGCAAATCGACCGGAGCGAACGCCAGCTCGTTGAGCCAGCCCAGAACGTTCTTATCCTTGTCCACATAGCCGACAGCCTCGGAAGTGCCCATCGCCATGCCCATGATATTACCCACGCCAAGACCCATCGCGCCGGCCAGCGCAGACACGTCGCCATCGTTGGCAACGACGATTGGCACATCGCCGATTTCAGCAGCCGCGCGATCATAGATCGTCTTCACCTTATCCCAATTGCTGCGCGGCACCTTGATGAACAGGGAGGCAACCATCGGCGCATTGCCGATGAACACGCCCGCGGAAGAAACGCCGATTGCATCCACGCGCGGCATCTTGGAAGCGGCAGTCTTGAATGCATCAACGATATGGCCGTAGTGATAATCCGGATCCTCCTGCAGCTTCGGGAACCAGACAACC
>CAZACE010000006.1:0-16682 GCA_964483255.1 uncultured Oscillospiraceae bacterium | reverse complement strand
TTGCCGCTTCATGCTACAATAGACCATATCTGAAAGTCTTGACGATTCCGGTTCAGGGAGGCTCCCGATGAATGAGCAGGTAAGCGCCTACATCCATCAATATCCCCTCGAAATCATAGACCTGTTCTGTCAATTAAGGCAGGTAATCTATGCCAGCACTCCCCGCGAGCCAGATGAAACCCTCTGGGCAAAACTGCCGAGTTATTATGTCGGCAAATCTTTCGTCAGGCTTATTCCGTTCAAGGATCATATCAACATCGAGGCACGGGCAGTCGCCGCGCACAAAGAAAAGCTGGCCGGCTATAAAATCACGCCCAAGGGCATGCTGCAGATTTTTGTGAAGCAAGACGTGCCGCACGAAACGCTGAAGCTGATATTTGCGGAAACCTTGGGCTGAATGAGGCTTCCGTCTTCGCCGTTTATTTCAATGCAAAAGAGATCCCTTCCATCCCGGAAGGATCTCTTTTCATATACCCTTTTACAGCATCACCAGCAGCAGCGTCACAATCACCACGATGGAGATGCACATGCAGATGGAATTGATCGCGCTGGACAGGCCCACGTCGCCGTCCATCTCGCCCACAAAACCCGGCACAGCCGCGCCAATGGGCGCGAACATGAGGATCACCAGCGTCTGACGGATGTAGAGCTCAAACGGCAGCAGGAAGTAGCAGATGAGCGCAAACAGCGTCGCAAACGCATAGCGGACGGAGACGATCTTCGCAATGGTCATCAGCTGATCGCGCCTTGCCTCCAGCTTAAAGCCTACGCCGATCATCAGCATCGCCGCAAACGCGTTGGCATTACTGCCAATCTCCGCAACGGAGAGCACGAAGGACGGCGTCTTAATCCCCAGAAGGCTCATCGCCAGCATGATGATATAGACGACAAACGGCGCGGAGCGTATCATCGCGCGCGCAATGCGCATGACGGAGAACCTGCTGCCGTCCTTGACCATGCAGGCCAGGGAGAACGCGCCGCCCAGGCACACCAGGGCATTGCCGACGTCGAAGATGCTGATGGCGATGACCGCCATCGGCCCCAGAAAGCTCTGGGCGAACGGGATGGTGAAGCTGCCAATGTTGTAGCCCGCCAGATTCACCATATTGAACGCCTGCTTATCGCGCGGCTGATTTCTGCCCAGCAGATAGCCCGCCGTCACATAAACGCCGCCGCAGGCGATAGCGATCAGCGGAAGGCTCAGCAGCGCAGGATCGATTACCTTGCCGCTGAAACTGACGATGATCGCGCAGGGCAGCGTGATGCGCACAGCCACCTTCGAGAGAACGGTGAAGTCCTCCTTTTTGAACATGCCGATCCGCTTAAGCAGATAGCCCAGAAAGATGATCGCAATGAAGCTGGCTGCACGCATGACAATATCCAGCATAGATTTTCCGCCTTCTTACAGATTGATGATCTCGTACTCGCGCACGCCCAGACCGATCTTCTCGGCATGATCCAGGCAGGAGCGCCATTCTGAATTGGGGGTGGAATTGGTGAACGGATCGCCCCAGTCCGCAAAGCCCGGCTTCCTCAGGTTATCCCAGAGCTGGCTGTTCGGGAGCGGCTGCTGCGCGAGGCACGCATCCACGCAGGCCTGATCCAGCGCCAGCGGATCGAAGGACGCGAACATGCCGATATCCGGCAGGATCGGCGCATCGTTCTCGCAGTGGCAGTCGCAGTTCGGAGAAATATCCTGCACCAGGGAGATATGGAAATGCGGACGGCCATCCACGACAGCCTTCGCGTATTCAGCCATGCGGCAGTTGAGCACGGCATTCGCGTTATCGCTGACGAAATGGATCGCGTCGAAATTGCACGCGCCGATGCAGCGGCCGCAGCCCAGACACTTATCCGGATTGACGCGCATCTTGCGGGTTTCCCTGTTGAAAATCAGGCCGTCGTTGGCGCAAAGCTTCTGGCACAGACCGCAGCCGCGGCAGTCGTATTCCTCGACGACCGGCTTGCCATCGTTGTGCTGCTCGCTCTTGCCCGCGCGGGAACCGCAGCCCATGCCAATGTTCTTGATCGCACCGCCAAAGCCGGTGGTCTCATGTCCCTTGAAGTGGCTGAGGCTGATGAAAATGTCCGCATCCATCACGGCGCGGCCGATCTTCGCCTCCTTCACATATTCGCCGCCGTTTACCGGCACAAGCACATCGTCCGTGCCGCGCAGGCCATCGGCGATGAGAATCGGACAGCCGACAGTCAGCGCCGTGAAACCGTTCTCCCAGGCGCACTGCAGATGCTCCAGCGCATTCTTGCGGCTGCCGGGATAGAGCGTGTTGCAGTCGGTCAGGTAGGGCTTGCCGCCCAGCGCCTTGACCACATCGACCACAGCGCGCGCATAGTTCGGACGCAGGAAGCTGAGGTTGCCCTGCTCGCCGAAGTGCATCTTGATCGCCACGAACTTGCCTTCCATATCGATGCTCTCGATGCCCGCCTTGCGGATGAGCTTCTTGAGCTTATTGGTCAGGCCGTCGCCATTGGCAACCGTACGGAAATCCGTAAAATACACCTTTGCTTTTTCCATGGTATCTCCTCCATGTTTATCTACATTCATGAATCTATATTACTCTGAAACGCATATGCCGTCAAGCACTATGCCTTTACATGACAAAGAACATCGACAGTGCCATCATGCAAACGAGGCTGATCGCGATAGAAACCGAATTGGTGAAGCCCGAAAGCGCCGTATCGCCGTGGCAGCGCTGGGTATAGATCGGCGCAAGCGAAGAGAGCGGCGCGAAGCAGAGCACGGCCAGCGTCTTTCGCACGACGGGATCAAACGGCGTGAGGAAATAGCACGCTGCCGCAGAGAGCGCTGCGAATGCATAGCGGCAGGCCATCTCCCGCATGGTTTCGCTCAGCATCTTCCTGTCGCCCGCCGGTTCAAACATGAGGCCGATGATCAGCATGGCGATAAAGCCGTTGGCATTGCCCGCCGGCTGCGTGAGATCAAACACGATCCCGGGAATCGGGATATTCAGCGCGGTAAGCGCAAAGAGGATCATGTAGGTATCAAACGGTGTGGATTTAAGAAACTTGAGCAGGATATCCCTAATGCTCTCCTGATGCTCACCGCCGGTTTTCAGAAGCGTGGAGGTCATCGCATATGAGCCGCCGGTCATCATCACGGCGTTGCCCGTATCGAACATGCACGCCGCGACCACGCCCTGGCTGCCGAAGAACGCCGAAATCAGCGGCAGAGAGAAGCAGCCGACGTTATAGCCGCCAATATTGAGCATCCTGTAGGCGCGAAGGCGCGTATCCACGCCGCGCGTGGTCAGATACATAAGCAGCATCGGCAAAAACGCGCACACAAGGCCGATGCCCACGATGAAAAAGAGCCTGCCGTCCCGCTCAAAGCTTGCAAAGCCCTGAATGATCGCGCAGGGCAGCGTGATATTGAGCATGATTCTGGAAAGCAGAGGCTGGTCTTCGCGCTTCAAAAAGCCTGCGCGCTTGAGTGCAAAGCCCAGCACGATCACCAGCACATAGCTCATGGGTTTCACCAGATAAGCAAGCGACGCCATCACATTCATCCTCCGCAAAATGATCGTAGACATTATAATCCATCGAACCGCCAAGCTGCAACTATCGAATACGATAAACGCTCAAATTAAACGTTGGGCTGCCGCCCAAACTCCGTCTTCACTTCGCGCACACAAAATCAAGAATGATACAAAAAGAATCCCAGGATTCCTCCCGGGATTCTTTGCAGGCGATCAGCCCTCGACAGCTTCCTTGAGGGTCTTGCCCGGCTTGAACATCGGAGAGCGGCGGGCGCCGATCTGGATCTCTTCACCGGTCTTCGGGTTGCGCGCCTTGCGCGCCGGACGTTCCTTGACCTCGAACGCGCCGAAGCCCACGATCTGGACCTTCTCGCCGTTCTTGAGGCTCTCGGCAATGATCTCGCTCATCGCGCAGACAGCAGCCTCGGCATCCTTGCGGGTCAGGCCCGCCTTCGCGGCGATCGCCGCGCTCAGTTCGTTCTTATTCATGGTACGATTATCCTCCTTAAAAAAGGTCTCTTCACGCTGCACCCAGCCTGGGCAGCCGAAAGACGACTAAAGCATATTCTACATGCTTTCATGCTTTCATGCAAGAGGGAACATGCGAATTCTTGAAATTTTCTTGAAGATTTCAGGCTTTTTTTGTCATCCCGCAGGTTTTTCTCAGGTTGTCAATCCGCTGTGTGATGGCCGAGCGCAGCGCGATCTCCGCATCCAGATCCATCACGTGCGCCATTGCACAAAGCCCTTCCAGCGCCTCGCCCAGCTTTTCCTCGCCAGCGCCGCTCTCAATCGCATTCAGCGCGTCACGCACGCCGGCGATCACCCCGGCAAGCTCGTGCTTTTCCCCCTGCGCCTGCCACTGGCGACGGATGATCTTCTGGCCGCGCATAAGCGCAGGCAGAGAGACCGGAACATCCAGGACGCGCTCCAGCGTGGTCTGCTCGCCGCGCTCCTTCTTCTTCGCGTTTTCCCAGACGGAGGTCACCGCCTGCGCGCTGTCCGCCTTCGCCTTGCCGAAGACATGCTCATGACGCTTGATCATCTTGCGCGCCGCCATGCTCGTCACATCGCGATCCGTGAACGCGCGATGCTCCGCGCCGATGCAGCTGTTGAGCACAACCTGCAGCAGTACGTCGCCCAGCTCGTCGGCAATCTTCTCGTCATCCTCGCCGTCCATGGCCTCAGCCGCCTCGCAGGCCTCCTCGATCATATACTGGCGCAGGGTATGATGCGTCTGCGCCCTGTCCCATGGGCAGCCGCCCGGGCCGCGCAGGCGCGCAATGACCTCGACAAAATCCTCGTATGTCGCGCGGCTGCGCTCATACACGCTCACCTGCGGCACAATCACCGCCGTTCTGTGATCATAATGCGCCTGCCTGTCCAGATCGCACAGCAGGATTGGTCTGGCCGTCACGCCAGGCTCGGCGGCGTTTTCCACGAAATAGACCGTCATCTCGTCGTCGAAAAGATCCGACAGCCAGATCTTCACGTCCGAGGCGATGTAACGGTTGTCGATCTCCGTGATCACCTGCGGGCAATCCGCCTGCACGCGCACCTCGTCCACGGAGAGCGCCGTCACCGTGCGCATATTCTCCGTATCCACGCCGAAGGGAATCACCGCGCAGGCCGCGACAGATGCAAGCGATACGCCGCCAACCACGCAAAGCGAGACATTCTCCGGCAGCACCTTCGAGAGCGCGCGCACCGTGGCGTCGCTGCCCGGCTCGCTGACCGCATAGCAAAGATTTTCGCACGCAAGCGCCTTTTTCACCAGCGCCACTGCAGCCTTTGCGCACAGCTCGTCAAAATCCTCGCAGCGCTCATAGAGCGCATCCAGCGTCTGATAAGCAATACCCTGCTTATCCAGCAGCGCCGCCGCGCCGTGCTGCTTTGTGCGCAGCACCAAGGCATCCGCGCGCTTCATGGCGTCAAGCGCACCCATGGTCAGCAATTCGCCGCTGTCCGGCCCCAGCGCCGCCACGGTTATAATGTGTGTCTTTTCCATGACCTATTCTCCATAAAAAAGCGGCCGTTGGCCGCTTCTTTGATTACTTGTTGAGGACGCTCTCGATGATGAAGCGCGGGCGCGCCTTCGTCTCGTTGTAGATCTTGCCGATATACTCGCCGATGACGCCCAGACTCAGCAGCTGAATGCCGCCGATGAGCCAGATGGAACCCATCAGACTGGTCCAGCCGGCGGTGGTGCTGCCCATGAGCTTGGAAACCAGCGCGTAGAGCAGCATCAGCAGGCTCACCATGAAGACGACAACGCCGGCAGTGAGCACCAGGCGAATCGGCTTGACGGAGAAGGAGGTGATGCCGTCCGCGGCAAAGGCGAGCATTTTTTTGAGCGGATACTTGCTCTCGCCGGCGAAGCGCTCGGCGCGCTCGTAGGTCACCGTGGTCCACGTGGATCCGATCTGCGGCACGATGCCGCGCAGGAACAGGTTGACCTCCTTGAACTGCGCCAGACCCTCGACGGCGCGCTTGCTCATCAGGCGGTAATCCGCATGGTTGTAAACGATGTTCACGCCCAGGGCCAGCATGACCTTGTAGAAGCCCTCAGCGGTAAAGCGCTTGAAGAAGGTATCGGTTTCGCGCTTGGAGCGCACGCCGTAAACCACTTCGTAACCCTCGTGATATGCGTCCACCATGCCGTCCACAGCATTGATGTCGTCCTGCAGGTCCGCGTCCATGGAGATGATCATATCGGCGAAATTTACCGCCGTCATCAGGCCAGCCAGCAGGGCATTCTGATGGCCGCGGTTGCGGGAGAGATTCACGCCGGAGAACATATCCGGGTCCTGCTCATGCAGCTTGGCAATCATCGGCCAGGTGTTGTCGCTGGAACCATCGTTGACAAACATCACGCGGCTCTTCTCGCTGATCTTGCCCTGCGCGCGCAGAGCAAGCATCTTTTCCTTGAGGCGCTTGCTGGTCTCCGGCAGCACTTCCTGTTCCTTATAGCAGGGAACGACAATATACAGCGTATTATTCGGATTCATATGTATGTCCTTTCTGCCGTTTGGCAAAGCAGAGGAGATATGTTGGGCTGCCGCCCAAACCCCTTCATCGCTTCGCGCATATAAAGCATTCTTCACTCAAAAAAGCATTACATCTGGTTGTTGTTCGGGTTATTCTGACCCTGACTCAGCAGATTATCGCGAAGGCCGGCCAGCTCGCCCGCGCTGCGGGAAAGCGCCGCCGTCGCGCCGGAGAGCATCTTATCCACATGCACGCAGGCCTGGGTATAGATGCTGTCTGCATCCTTTTCCGCACGCTCACGCGTTTCCAGGGCATATGCCTGCGCGCGGCGGGTGATCTCGTTTTCATCCACAAGCTTCTGTGCCTGCTGCTGGGCGGCAAAAACGATCTGCTCCGCGCGGGTCTGCGCATCGGCGAGGATCGCACTGGCGTCCTCCTGGGCACGCTGGCGGGTCTGCTTGTCATAAGCGTCCGCCTCGGCCTCAACCTCATCCTTGAAAGCGCGGGCCTTGGTCACGGTCTCGTTGTAGATCTTGTCCGCATCGTCGGCAGTCTTGTCCGCGCGCATTTTCGCATCGTCGATGATACGCTGGCTGCTCACCAGCACCGTCTGCGCCTGGGTGACAGACTTGGGCAGCGCAATGCGCAGCTGGCCGATCAGATCCGCCATCTCGCTCAGATCCACAACACACATATTCTTCTTGAGCGGCACGCGATACGCATCGGAGAGCTTATGCTCAATCGAATCGATCACGCGAAGGGTCTGACTGATGCTCTCCGCGCCAGCCTGCGCCTGTTCGCGGCGCATGGGGCGCTCCTGGCGCACGGCCTGTTCCACCGGCTCCTGATGCTGCATTCCTTCCATCTGATTGTGCTCCATCCTGCTGTCCTCCTCTTAACCTCTGCCCGCCGCCAGCGCATTGCGGATTTCCTGCGCAATGCACGAGGGCACCAGGCTGTCAATATTCCCACCGAACGCCGCAATCTGGCGGACCATGCTCGACGATACGCTTGCCAGGCTTTCAGTCGTCGGCATCATCAGCGTTTCCACGCCGCCGAGCATCCTGTTCACCTGTGCCATCTGATATTCCGATTCAAAATCCCCCAGCGGACGCACGCCGCGCACCACGCAGGTAACGCCCTGCTGCGCCGCGCATTCCACCAGCAAGCCGCCGTGCGCAATCACGCGCACATTCGGGATATGCGCGCAGGCCTTTTGAAGCAGCCTCACGCGCTCCTGCGCCGGGAACGCGCCGCGCTTGTCGGGGTTATGCATCACCGCAACGACCAGTTCGTCGCAAAGGCGCGCTGTCCGCCCGATGATATCCATGTGTCCGTTGGTCACCGGGTCAAAGCTGCCCGCATACAGCATCCGCATCACAGCGTCTCCTCCCGGCTGGCTCTTTTCACGAATGTGATTTCCGTATCGCCGTACTTGCGCAGATCATACGCATCAAAGCGCAGATCCAGCAGCGGCGCCAATCCCCGCTTATGCTCCACGACGATAAGGAATTCATCCGCAAGAAGCCCCTTATCATAGAGTTCCGCACACATTTCGCCGGTATTCTCCATTTTATACGGCGGATCAATAAATACGACGTCGAACTTCGCGCCCTCGCGCGCGAGCGCGTCCATAGCCTGGCGATAATCCCGCGCAATCAGGCGGCATTGATCGCCAAGTCGGGTGCTTTCCATGTTCTTCTTGATCGCATTGCAGGCGTCGCGATCCATGTCGATGAGCACGGCCTCTTTCGCTCCGCGGGAAAGCGCCTCCAGCGAGAGCGCGCCCGTGCCGGCAAACAAATCCAGCACGCGCGCATCCTGCACATCCCAGCGGATGATATTAAACAGCGACTCGCGGACATAGTCCTGCGTCGGCCGCGTCTTGCTGCCCGCAGGCGCAACAATCGAGCGCCCGCGCGCCGATCCGCCGATGATTCTCATGCTGGCAATCTGCTCCTTTGATCAAAAAACATACTGATTCAGTCTTATTATTATAACAGAGAAAGCAGGGCATTTCAACCCTGCCTCCTGTATCGATGCGTCTTCATCAGATGAGTTCCTTGCGCTTATGCTCTTCCTTCTTCTGGCCGTAGTGTACCTGAACCTGCGCGCCGGTGAGCTCCTGCACGAGGCTCTTTTTCTCCGCCCGGCGCACGGCAACCTTCTTGGCGCGGCGGTTCATCTTCTCCAGCTTGCGGTTGGAAGCCGGACCGCGCAGATAGCCGATCATATACGCAGCCGGATAGCTGAGGATGAACAGCGGGGAGAGCCTGTCAATGGTCAGGCCCATTGTCAGCGGATCGTCAAAAAGGTTGATATAATTCATCACGAACATGCGCACGGCCATACGCAGCCAGTCGCTTGCCTTCAGGCCGGCCTCCACCATATATGCGCCCAGCGGGCCCATGACGTCCTCACGCGAAGCGTAGGTTCCTGTCAGCCAGGTCGGCAGATCCTGCAGGGTATACGTGTAGGGCTTTGCCGTCACGGCAACCACCACAGAAAGCGCCAGCGGAATGGCGAACACCACCAGCACCGCGCAAAGCGCCTTGAGCGGATGATAGCACATTGCATCATCCTTTTCCTCGAGCTTCGCCCCCTTGGCAGCAAGGTTCACGTAGCTGCGGCTCGCCTGCGCGTCCTCTGCGCCGCGTGTGAGGCCCTCGCTGAACAAAAGCAGCAGCATGCCCGCGATAATCGCAATCGCCAGCACGACGCGCAGTCCCTGCGAAACCGCCTGCAGCGCGCTGAACATGAGACCCATCACGATGATGACGATCATCGGTACAATCAGTTTGACCGCCATCGGCAGCACGCGGCTTTGCCAGCGCTGCGCACGGCGAAGCGGCTTTTTTTTCTTTTTCTTCTTGACTGCGTTATCCATGTTCAGGTCCTCCTGTCGCAAAACTCCCCGGCAGAAAAGATTCCTCCGGGCGTAATCACATCGTCCATCCCGATATCGTGCCGATCAAACGGCACGCTTTCCAGCAGCGCCAGATCGTGGCAGACGCCTACGCGCCGCGCGCCGCTTTCCTTCAAAAACCGATCGTAGTAGCCGCCGCCCTGACCGAGCCTGTGCCCCCGGCGGTCAAAGGCGACGCCCGGCACGAAAATCAGGTCAATTTCCTTCGGATCTGAGATTTCGCAGCTTTCCTTCGGCTCCATCAGGCCGTATGTTCCCGCTGCAAGGTCGTCCATGCCGCGAATTCTTCTCGCCGTCATGATCCCCGGCGCTTCGCAGCGGGGCAGCAGCAGCGCTTTGCCGCCGGCGAGCACGTCCGCGATCACCGTTTCAAGACTCAATTCGCCCCGAACGGCCGCATAGGCCATCACCGTTTGAGCCTGCCTATAGGGTTCATATGCCGCTATCCGCTCAAACACCGCTTGCGACGCAGCCCACTGCGCCTCCTGCGCAAGGCCGCGGCGCATAGCGCGCATTTCTGCGCGCAGCTGCGCCTTATTCATTCACGTACACGCGCGGCACGCGCTTGCTCGGCGAACAGATCACCTCGTAGCTGATTGTGCCCAGCCATGCCGCCATCTCGTCCGCATCGATCATGTCGTCCCCCTGCGCACCCAGCAGCACGACCTCGTCGCCCGCCTGTGCATCCGCAATATCCGTGACGTCCACCATGATCTGATCCATGCACACGCGGCCCAGTATCCTGGCGCGCTGCCCGCGAACGAGCACCGATCCCTTGCCCGTCAGGCCCCTGCGGTATCCGTCCGCATAGCCCACCGGCACGGTCATCACCCGCGTCTGCCTCTGAGCCTCAAACAGGCCGCCGTAGCTGACCTTGTCGCCCGGAAGGATCGTTTTCACATAGACCGCATGCGCCACCCAGCGCATCGCCGGACGCAGGCCTTTCGCCTCGGATACAGGCGGATAGCCGTAGAGCGCAATGCCGCCGCGCACCATATCAAAATGCGCCTGCGGATAGCGGAAGATGGATGCGGTATTGGCCGCATGCCTGACGATTTTTTCCGGATGAACCTCGGCGATTGCATCGCAGAGCGCTTTGAAGCGCGCAATCTGCGCATGCGTATCCTCGAAGAAATTCTCATCCGCCGTCGCCATGTGCGTAAAGCAGCCGGTGAGCTCCACATGGGGGAGGCTGTCAATCAGCCGGGTCAGGCGCTGCGCCTCCTCGCGCTTTCGCACGCCGATGCGGCTCATGCCGGTATCCAGCTTAAGATGCACCTTCGTCGCGCGCTGATACTTTTCGCCCGCGCGCTCAAGCGCCAGAATGCGTTCCTCGTCAAAGACCACCTGCGTAAGATTGCAGGCGGCGACGATATCCGCCGCATCCTCCTCAATGCCGCCCAGCACCAGAATCGGCGCATCGATGCCCGCCTGGCGCAGCTGCACGCCCTCCTCAGGGATTGCCACGGCCAGCATATTCGCCCCGGCTTCAAGCGCCGCGCGGGCCACCTGCACCGCGCCATGGCCGTATCCATCCGCCTTCACAACGGCGAGGAAATCCACGCCCTCCTCAAGGCAGCCGCGCATCACGCCCACGTTGTGGCGGATGGCATTTAAGTCAATCTCGCAATAGTTATGTCTGAACATCGGTATTCCAGCTTTCCAGATTCATATGTGACCAGTATACCGCGAAAACACCAAAATGAAAAGATGCGGCTTCTTTTTCCCGCTGACCCGGCATAGTTTCAGGACACGGAAGGAGGCGGTATCATGGCGGCGATCACGATGGCGCTGGCGCTGCTTGGCGGCGTAATCGGCGCAGGCTTCGCATCCGGTCGGGAAATCCTTCGCTTCTTCGCCGGACATGGCCGCATGGCCGGCGTCGCCATAGCCTGCGCGCTCATGACGCTCTTTGCGCTCTTTATCCGCCTGCCCGCGCTGATGCAGCACCATGGCGCGGATACGCTCATCCAGCTCTGCCGTATCCGGCTGGGCGAGCGCTTCGGGCTTTTTTGCGGCTGGCTGTTCATGCTGCTTTGCGCCGTCACGGGCGCAGCGATGCTCGCTGCCATGGCCGAACTCGGGGCGCTGATGCTGCCCATCCGCCATGCGTATGCGCTGACGATGGTCTTCTCGCTTTCGCTTTCTCTCCTGCTCGCGCTGTGCGGCCTTACCGGTCTGGCCGTTCCCGGCGCGCTGCTGGCAGTGCTTCTCGTTGTGCTGCTCATGCGCCTGTATCATCTGCCTGCGGGCGAAGCCTGCTTTCTTCCGGCGATGACGCCGGATCTGCCCGTTCGCGCCTCGCTGGATGGCGCAGTCTACGGCGCGCTGAGCAGCGCGCAGATGGCCGGCATGCTCGCCCGGCTCGGCAAGCAAACGCCCCGCATCCGCCTGCGCTCCGCGGTGCTGTTTGCGCTGCTCTTCGGCGGCATATTGTCGCTGGGTACGGCTGTATGCCAAAGGCACATGCCCGCCCTCATCCATCAGCCGCTGCCCTTCGTGTATCTGAGCCGGGCGCTCGGCTTTTCCGGCTATATGCTCGTGGCGCTGTGCATGTATGCTGCGGCGCTGTCCACGCTGTGCGCCATGCTGCATGCGCTCATGCCGCCGGGCGGCGGGCGGCGTCATGCGCTTATCGCTGCGCTTGCCTGTCTGCTGCCCGCCCTGCTGGGGTTTGACGCGATCATCGCGCACGGTTATCCGCTGCTGGGCGCGCTGTGCGCGGGGCTTCTGCTTGCGCTCTGCCTGCCCGTGTGTCAGAAGGCAAGCATGTCCGAAATGTAGCCGTCCCAGCTGCTCCCGGTCGCCTGATAAAGCGCCAGACACAGCGCTTCCTTGGAACCAACGCCGCCGGCACAGGCATCGATATACGCATGCAGCGCCTGCAAAAACGCCTCTTCGCCCACAGCCTGCTCGATACCCAGCAGCATCGACGCGCCCTGATCGCGCAGCACCTGCTCCATCTCGGCGTCCGAGCCAAAGTGCGCCGTGGACGCCCCGACATTCACGCCGACAGGGCGCGTCACGCGGGTGGCGAGCTCCATCTCGCCATAAAGCCGCTCCTCGTAAGCCGCCGCGCTCTTTCGCGCACGGAAAGCGAGCATCTCTGCACCCGAGGCAAGCGTCTCGCTCAGCCACGGCGCATTCCACGGGTCATTCTCGATGAGAATGCCGAACGTCTGCCGGGCAATCAGGCGCGTCATTTTGCGGATGAGCGCTTCCTTGTCCGCGCCTGCATCCAGCGCAATCAAACCGGAATAGACCGCGCCGTCTGCACGCGCTGTTTCGCCGTCTGCAATCGTAAGCCTGTCAAACGGATAAGCAATGCCGATTTCTCCAAGTGACCCCAGCGCAGCTTCGGCAGCGTCGAGCAGCTTTTTCGCCGCGCCGGCGTCACGTCCCAGCACGCGCACAGTCACGCCGCAGATCTCCTTTTCCTTCGCCTTTGCACCGCTCTCCAGCACAAAACTCGCGTCGCGTGCCATACGCATGGACGCTGTGATTTCGCCATCCAGCTCAATCACGCAATCAAACGCCTGCGCATAAGACGGCTCGGCGAGCCCATCGTATGCATCCGTGCGCCACGCGCCGTCTTCGATCATGGCCAGCTGGGGCAGCGTGATGATCGCCGCGCCCTCAGACTTTGCATGCTTGATCATTACCGTCCATGCAATTTCAACCGTCTCGCCGCTTTGCCAGGGATAATCGATGCGCACAACGGTCGGATCGCCCGCATCCTGCGCAGCCGTCACGTTTTTGCCGTTTACGCTCACGCCGCTGATCGCTGCGCTCTCCCCCAGGTTCGCATTCATATACAGGCGCAGCACGATTTCATGAAGCGTCTCACCCGTGCGGTTTTCTGCCTTCAGCATCTGCGTGCCCCGCAGCGTGCGCAGACCCGCGTCATAGGTAAGGCTTGCGCGCATAAAACTGCGCGCAGCATCCGGCTCAACCGGCACGATGGTCGTTTTCGGCGCGCTCCGCATGATTGCAATTGCAAGCACGGCAGCCAGAGCAAGCAGCGCTGCAATCCAGACAATTCTCTTCTTCAATGCGTTTCCCCTCAATCAAAACAAGCGGGCGGCAAGCTGCCGTCCGCTTTTGTTCTTACGCTTTCTTGTCAAACTTGTTGCCGCACCCCTTGCAGGTGATGGTGATGGAGCCCACGCCGCGCGGCACGCGCAGGCGCTTTTTGCACTTTGGGCAGGTGAAGTAGCGATACTTCTTGCCGTTCTTCACGCGGTTCATCCACTCGGTCACCGCCGTGCGGACCTTATAGGTCTTCTGCAGATAGATCTGGTTTTCATTCTGGCGCTTGTAGCGATCCTTACTGAGCATGCGCACAAACATGATCACCAGCAGCACGTCGGCCAGAATCGTAAAAATGCCAAGACCTGCCAGAGAACCGACGATGGAAAAAATCAGCGCCGTCCAGAGCATGGTCATGCCCAGCTGATCCGCGCCATAGCGGCCGGACATGAAGCGGGCAAAGCTATTACGGATTTTATCAAAGAAACCCATGAGGAAATTCCTCCTTGTATGATATATACTCAGAATACCTGAGCGGCATCTGCCTGTCAATCTCTTTTGGCAGCCGGTCATTCCTTGCCTTTGCGCGTATGCTTTGCTATACTGAGCATACCCCCCGCAGAAAGGAGCCGCCGTCATGGATCACATACAGGCCATCGAAACCAGAATCCGCGCCCTGCTTGAAAAGCAGCCGCGCATCATCGTCGCCATCGACGGCATGGCTGCCAGCGGCAAAACCACGCTTTCAAAAGCGCTCGCCTCGCACTTTCCCGCCTGCGCCAGCGTGCATATGGACGATTTCACCGTGCCGTTTGAAGACCGCTATCCCGGATATTTTGAAAAAACGCTTTCCAATGCAGATATCCAGCGTTTTGACCGCGAGGTGCTCTCGCCCCTTCTTCGCGGTGAGGACGCCTGCTATCGTCCCTACCGCTGCCATCCCGATCCGGGCTTCGGCGATCCGATTAGGATTCCAGCGGACTGTCCCGTCGTGATCGTCGAAGGCGCGTACTGCCTGCATCCCATTCTCTTTGGCCGCTACGACCTGCACGTGCTCTTTCTGATTGACGAAAAGACGCAGCGCGAGCGGATTCTTCATCGCAACGGACAGACGCAGCTTGACCGTTTTCTTGCTCAATGGATCCCCATGGAAAACAGGCACATTGAAGCGCGCCGCCTGAAAGAAACCTGCGATATCGTGATCAGCCCAGATTCAGGGTCTTGAGCCAGCGCTCGCCAAAGCGCGCCGCTTCCTTGACCGCCCGGTCGTATTCCTTCGGATTTTCGACCTCCTGCGGCTCGTGAGCGTCCAGACCGATGACGACCTGATTGCCCGTGTCATAGACGATTTCAAAGAAATCGGCGTTCGGATAGCCGTTGCCGTTCATGCCGCCCAGACGATACCTGTCGTGGAGATTGATCTCCATCGGCAGGTTGTTTTGTTTGCAGCACTGGCAGATGTCCTTCGCCGCCGCGCGGCAGTTTTCATCAAACACCGGATAACGGCGCATGAATAGATCCGGATGCGCAATGTAGGCAAACAGGCCGGTTTCAATGCCCTTCACTGCGCTGTCCACATAATGCACCAGATCTTCGACGGTCTTTGCGCCGCCGAAGTAGCGGCCCGTCTCGTCGCTGCCCTCATAGTGGCAGCCAAAGATCAGGTAATCGAGCTTCTTTGCTTCCTTGATTTCCGCCAGCCAGTTCATGTGCTGCGGGAAATACTCGCACTCAAAGCCCGTGAGGATGTCGATCTTGCCGGCGTATTTCTTCCTGAGTTCTCGCATGGTGGCGATGTATTCGTCCATCTGCGTGATGGGCATGCGCACATGCGGATTGACAAAGCCGCTCTCATACGGCCACGGCATGTGATCCGAAAAGCCGAAGACGTCAAAGCCGCGTGCAATCGCAGCGGCGATGTACTGCTCGTCCGTGCCGTCGGCATGGCCGCAGCGCGCAGTATGCGTGTGATAGTTTGCCTTGATCATGGTTTTTCTCCTCAATCAATACCAATCCTTGTGCAGGCCACGCGGCCTTCCACCAGATCGCTGATGCGGTGGCGGCCATGGCCGATGATCACCGTCGTGCCGCGAAGCGCCGGGCCGAGCGCGAACTCCAGCTTGGCACGCGCGCCGTTTGCGCCCGCGCGGGATGCGCCCACGCAGTGCTCCTGCAGGGCGCGCACCTTGCGCTCCAGCTGCTCGCTGTCGGGCGCCAGCACATCGCGCACCAATGTCGAGGAATCCTTCGGATCGGCGTAAATGCCCTCGGTAGAGGTCATAATCAGCAGCACGCGGGTGGAAACAAGGCCCGCGATGACCGCCGCCGTCTCGTCGTTATCCACGCACTCATGCACCTCGCGGTTGCCCTTGTACAGATGCGACAGCTCCCATTTGCGGTTCTCCTCGTCGGAGACCGGGTCGTTATAGTTGACGATCGGGATCGCGCCCTGCTCTTTTGCACGCAGGAACAGGCGGCGGATATGCTCGCGCTTATACTTATCGTTGAAATGCTGATGCTCCACCAGCACCTGGCGCACGGAGTAATCCTGATGGATGAACCGGCGGTACTGCTCCATGAGGATGGTCTGACCCTGAGCGGCGTAGTCGGTCTTCGCGTCCACGCTGTCGCAGGTGAGCTCGCAGCCATTGCGGCGCATATAGTCCAGGCGGCCGATTTCCGCCGCGCCGGAGGTGACCCAGATCATGCCGGGCCTCAGTTCGCGACCCAGACGCGAAAAGATGTTATAGTCGATGTCGGCGTCCTCGCGGCGGATGAGCGCCATCGAGCCGATCTTGCCGACCAGATCAAAATCGTATTGCATGTTGCACCTCTTTGGGCTGCCGCCCAAACCCGCTTGAGGGATTTCATCCCTCAAACTCCCTTCTTCGCTTCGCGCTGTTGAAAGAAAGATAGAGGGATCAACATGGAACTCACCCCCAAGCAGATCGTGCGCGAGCTCGATCGATACATCATCGGCCAGGACGAGGCCAAGCGCGCAGTCGCTGTCGCGCTGCGCAACCGCTATCGCCGCGCGCAGCTGCCCAAAGAGATCCGCGACGAAATCGTCCCCAAGAATATCCTGATGGTCGGCCCGACAGGCGTGGGCAAGACCGAAATCGCCCGCCGCCTGGCGAAGCTGGTGGACGCGCCGTTTGTCAAGGTCGAGGCGACGAAGTTCACCGAGGTTGGCTATGTCGGCCGCGACGTCGAATCCATCATCC
>CAZACE010000005.1:8919-18401 GCA_964483255.1 uncultured Oscillospiraceae bacterium | reverse complement strand
TGTTCTCGGTGTACAGACCATTGCCGTTGCGGCTGGAGTACAGGTTGCGGGTGACCTTGACGCGGGAGATGTAGCTGGAGCAGCAGCCGTCATTGGTCAGGGTGCAGTTGATTTCGCAGCGCTGGCAGCCAACGCAGCGATCCGGATTGACCACGAGCAGACCCTGCGGGAACGCCCAAACCTTGACCTTATCTTCGGCCAGAGCAGTGGCGGTCACACCGAGGGTAGAGAGCATCGTGGAGGACATCGTAACGCCAACCAGGCTCTTACCAGAGAGCTTGAGGAACTGACGGCGCGTGAAGTCCTTGTCAAGGAAACGTTTCTTGTCAGACATGGTTTTCTCTCCTCCTTATTTACTCGATCCCTGTTAACGCTTCAGGGAAAAACAAACGCAGGCAAAAAAATCAAGGAGCGCCAAACAAAGACCAGGCATACACGACGCCCCGTCTTCATCTGCACTCCTTCGCATCAGGCAGGCAGCGCGGTCGCCCCCGCTACCCATTGGCCGCATATACCACGAGGGCAACGGCGGCTTGGAGTGATGTGCGCCCATAGCAGGCCTACATCCTTACCTGCATTTTAACTGATTCAGCCCTGTTCGTCAAGCTTTTCACCAATTGAATTCATAAATAATTCACAATTGACAATTTAAAACTTGTTAGATGTGTATAACTGCGTCCATTTTGAGACAATGAATTGTTGACTTTGAGTCGTTCTTAACAAAATCACTTCTGTTTTCGCTTTACAAACAGACTGCATTCGGTTTATAATAGTATTCGTAACCATCTTGCCAGGAGGAGGAGGACATGTTCAATATCGGCTTTGCCGAACTCTTAGTAATCCTCTTGATTGCGTTTGTGGTCGTCGGTCCCAAGGATCTGCCCAAGATTGCGCGGGCGCTTGGCCGTTTCGTCAAATACATTCGCAAATTGATTGAGGAAGTCAAGCGCGAATCCGGGCTTGATGAGGTCGAAAACGAACTCAAAACCATGGAGCGCAAAATTGACGAAGGCGTCCGCGCCGTGGATGTTCGTCAGGATCTGCAGAAAACGCAGCTGTCTATCAACAAGGAGCTGAACGCGATCAAAAAGGATGTCAGCTTCAAGGACTTTAAATCTAATTTAGGAGGAAAATAAATATGAGACTGGGTACTATGGAAATTCTTCTGATCGTCGTTCTGGCGCTCGTCCTCTTTGGCGGCAACAAGCTCTCCGGCGTGGGCAAGGCTCTGGGCCAGAGCATTCGTGAGTTCAAAAAGGAAGTGAAGGAAGACGCGCCTGCCGCTGAGGCCGAGGCTGCCGAGAAGAAGGATGAGTAAAAAGACATCTGCTCCTGTCAGCGAGCATGATGCAGGCGTCAAGGCAAACACGCAGCCCCTGATCACCCATCTGATGGCCTTCCGTAAGCTCGTCATCGCCATTTTGGGTGCTGTACTCGTCGGTTTCGTCATCGCATTCTACTTCTTTTGCGATCCGCTGATGAAGTTTATCACAAGTCCGATCGAGGCTCGCGGCGTACAGATTATCTACACGGCCGTCAGCGAAGCGTTTACCACGCAGCTCAAGCTGTCTTTGATGGCCGGCGTTGTGCTGGCAAGTCCTTTCATCTTCTATCAGATCTGGTCATTTGTAAAGCCTGCGCTGTATGAAAATGAGATACGACTGTTCAGAATACTTTTCTTTATCGCCTTGCTCCTGTTCCTGATCGGCATCGTATTCTGCTATTGCTACGTCTATGAGCTGGCGCTCAACCTTTTCCTTGTTGCAGGCGAGAATCTGGCTACGCCGATGCTCTCTATTGACAAATATATGAGTTTCCTTGTTTCGTTTCTGCTTCCCTTTGGCGTCGTGTTCGAGTTACCGGTCGCAATCTTCATTGTTGCCCGCATGGGACTTGTCACACACGATCAGCTGACTTCTTCCCGAAAGTTCGTGTTCTTCGGTATCTTCGTGCTGGCTGCTATTCTGACGCCGCCGGATGTGATTTCTCAGATCATGCTCGGTCTGCCGATGTACGCGCTCTACGAAGTGGGCGTTCTTGTTGCCAGGTTCACCAAGCCACGCGGAGAGAGAATTGAGGAAGTCGCAAAAAGCGAACATGCATAATCCATGAAATGGCAAAGACTGATTCAAAAAACGAATCAGTCTTTTTATAATCTTTAAACCGCAATCAGATTGCTTCGGTTAAATCTCGTGCGTAATCACCTCAAGCGCACGCAGCGCCGCATCGACGTCCGACTCTGTATTCGAATATCCCAGCGAAAAACGGAGCGTGCCCGTCGGATAGGTTCCCAGCACCTTATGCGCAGACGGCGCGCAATGCAGGCCGACGCGCGTCATGATTCCAAATCGACTGTCGAGCAAATATGCCGCCTGAGCGATATCCATATTCAGCGTCTGGATCGATACAACGCCCGTCCTGTTTTCGCAGTCGCGTCTGCCAATGACACGGATGATCCCCTGATTCTCCAGAACACGCAAACCATCCAGAAGGCGAGCCGTCAGCGCCAGCTCATGCTTTCGTATCTGATCCATTCCGGTTTGCCTGATCCAGCCAAGCGCAGCGTGAAGCCCAACAATCCCCGGAAGATTGGGCGTTCCCGCTTCAAACCGATCCGGCATAAATTCGGGGATCTCCTCTGTGTGGCTGATGCTTCCCGTTCCGCCTGCAATCAGCGGCTCAATCTCGCGCTCCAGCCCGCTTTGAAGCACAACACCGCCGATGCCCTGAGGACCAAGCAGACCTTTATGCCCTGTAAAAGCCACAGCGGAGATGTTCATTTGCTGCATATCAATCGGAAAGACGCCTGCCGTCTGCGCACAGTCCACGAAGAAACGAAGACCATGCTTTTTGCATAACGCACCAACGTCATCAAGAGGCATCATCGTGCCGCAAACATTGCTCGCATGCGTCATGACGACGGCTCTTGTGTTTTCTCTCAGCAGAGACTCCATCTCATCCGCAATGAGTTCTCCCTCCCGTGTACATGGAATGCGCGTGAATGTGACGCCCATATGCTGCATCTGCGTAAGCGGACGCATCACCGCATTATGCTCCATAGCGGAAACCAGAACATGATCGCCCGGCTTCAGGTATCCCTTGAGAAGCAGATTAAGCCCTTCCGTCACATTGCGGGTAAAGACAACATTCCGGCAGTCATCGCCGCAAAAGAGCGTGCAGATCCTTTCTCTGGTTTCCAGCACGGTCTCCTCCAGCGCATAGGCGCTGTCATATCCGCCGCGATTGATATTGCATCCATTCTGCGTCATATACCGATAAACAGCGCCGGACACCTCGTCCGGTTTGGGAAAGGACGTCGCTGCGTGGTCCAGATAAATACCCTTCATGCGGATTCCTCCAGCTGTTTCTCGGTTCATCATAGCACATACCTTTCAGGATTTCAAAGGGTTCTGTGCAGTTTCTATTGGCCGAATGAACCGGATTATGCTATACTGAACTTATCATCACATATCGGAGTGAACACATATGAAACTGAAAAGCGAAAAGACATTGATTCTGCTGGCTGGACTGCTCATTGGCGTCATTGCCGCTCTGCTGGTCATGCTGGGTAACCCGGTCAATATGGGCTTCTGCATCGCCTGCTTCCTGCGCGATACTTCCGGTGCGCTCGGCCTGCACCGCGCTGCGGCTGTTCAGTACATTCGACCGGAGATCATCGGCCTCGTGCTGGGCAGCCTGCTCGTTGCGCTGCGCCACAAAGAATTCTTCCCTCGCGGCGGCAGTTCTCCCATGACCCGCTTCATCATCGCATTCTTCGTCATGATCGGCTGTCTCATGTTCCTTGGATGTCCGTTCAGAATGATCCTGCGGCTGGCGGGCGGCGATGGCAATGCGCTCTTTGGCCTTCTTGGCTTTGTCGCCGGCATCCTGTGCGGCGTGTTCTTCCTGAACCGCGGCTATTCGCTCAGGCGCACCTACAAGCTGCCTGCTTGCGAAGGCCTGCTGCTCCCCGCCGCGATGGCAGCGCTGCTCGTGCTCCTGCTGCTTGCCCCTTCCTTTATCTTCTTTACCGAAGCGGGCGGCGGTCCCGGCGCGCTGCATGCCGGCGTGCTCTTCAGCCTGCTGGCGGGTCTTGCCGTCGGCGCGATTGCCCAGCGCACGCGCCTTTGCATGGTCGGCGGCATCCGCGACGTCGTTCTTTTCAGGGAATACAAGCTGCTGCTCGGATTTGTCGCCGTGTTTGCTGCTGCGCTCGTCAGCAACGTCTGCTTCGGCCTGTTCAAGCCTGGCTTTGCCGGACAACCCGTCGCCCATACGGATGGCCTGTGGAATGCACTGGGCATGATGCTCTGCGGTTTTGGCTGCGTGCTTCTGGGCGGATGCCCGCTGCGCCAGCTTGTGCTCAGCGGCGAGGGCAATTCCGACAGCGCGGTGACTGTTCTTGGCCTGATGGTTGGCGCTGCCTTTGCGCATAATTTCGGCCTCGCCTCCAGCGCCTCCGGCCCGACCGCAAACGGTAAAATTGCCGTGGTGATCGGTCTGCTTGTCGTGACCGCCATTGCCTGTATCAACACCTTCAAGCGCGAAAACTGACAGGAGGAATAAACATGCTCGACGCAAGAGGACTTTCCTGCCCCGAACCCGTGATCATGATCCGCAAGGCCATGATGAGCAAGGAAAACAGCTACGAAATGATCGTGGATAATCCCACTTCCAGGGAAAACGTGATGCGATATGCCGAGCATCAAGGTTATAGCGTCACCATCACGGAGCACGGCGGCGAATACACGCTGTGCATGAAAAAATGACCTGTATCGCCACGTTCTATTCTCACTTCGGCGCGATCCGCTTCAGGCGCGAGTGCGAGAGGCAGGGCATGCACGCGAAGGTGATGCCCGTTCCCAGAAATCTAAGCAGCAGCTGCGGTACATGTGTGCAATTTGAAGGTATGTCCCCTGCACGCCCACCGCAGGAGGTTGAGCAGATCGTCGCCTGTGAAGAGGACGGCTATCGTCTGCTCTATAGAGCTGAAAACAGCTGAGGAGATGCTTATGGAAACCGATGTGAAACTGACAAAGCTGGCGCAGTGTGCCGGATGCGGCGCAAAGGTTGGCGCGGGCACGCTCGCACGCATGCTGGAGGGGTTCAAAACCCATCAGGATCCCCGGCTGATCGTCGGTTATGACAAGAGCGACGACGCGAGCGTCTACGTGCTGGATGACAACACCGCACTCGTTCAGACGACGGATTTCTTTCCGCCGATTGTCGACGATCCCTATCTCTATGGCCAGATTGCTGCAGCGAATGCGCTCAGCGACGTCTACGCCATGGGCGGCGAACCAAAGCTGGCGCTCAACATCCTCTGCCTTGCCGGTAACATGGACAATCACACTGTGCAGGAGATCCTGCGCGGTGGATATGACAAAGCCTACGAGGCCGGTGCAATCATCACCGGCGGGCATACCATTCAGGGCGCGGAGCCGATTTACGGTCTCGCCGTATCGGGCTTTGTGCATCCCAGGAAGGTGCTCACAAACAGCGGTGCACGACCGGGTGATATCCTGATTCTGACCAAGCCGCTTGGCATCGGTATCCTGACCACGGCCGCCAAGGCGGATCTGGTGGAGGCGGATGTGCTTGGGCGGATCTATCGCCAGATGGCGACGCTCAACAAGACTGCTCGCGACATCATGGTCCAGTATCCTGCGCACTGCTGCACAGACGTGACGGGCTTTGCCCTGCTTGGTCATTGCTGCGAAATGGCGCAGGGCAGCAGCTGTACCATTCATCTGCATACAGCCGATATCCCTTTCCATCCCGAGGCCTATGAGCTGGCCGAGATGGGCTTCATTCCCGCCGGCGCTTACCGCAACAGGGCGTTCGCCGAGGAGCATGTACATGTCGCCGAGGGCATCTCCCGCGCCATGCAGGACATCTGCTACGACCCGCAGACAAGCGGCGGCCTGCTGATGGCGATTCCCGAAGAGCACAGCGCTGCTTGCCTCGCGCAGCTGCAAGCGGTAATCCCGCAGGCAGCCATTGTCGGATATGTTACCGAGCGCACAGAGGCCGCCATCTATCTCGAATAACCGTCAAACTATCCGAAGAAACCCAATCAAAAGAGCTGTATGAGGGATCAGCCCATACAGCTCTTTTTTGCATCTTCTTTTTTCATCTTTGCCCTGTGCGCAATCATCTGCGCTGCAATGCTCACGGCAATCTCTGCAGGCGTCACCGCGCCGATTTCAAGACCAATCGGCGTAACAATGCGCGCAATCTGCTCCTCATCAAAGCCCATGGCGCGAAGCTGTGCATTCACCGCGGCAATCTTCCGCCTGCTGCCGATGACGCCGATATAGCCTGCCTGCGTTTCCAAGGCAAAAGCCTGGCAGGCGAGATCATTTTTGTGTCCGCGGGTCATGATGCAGATGCAGTCGCCGTTTTTTATGTGCAGGACATTTTTCCAATCGGATTCTGCGAGCAGGAGAACATCCTGCGCCATAGGAAAGAGCTCTTTTTTGCAGAACTCCTCCCTGTCCTCCACAATGACGCACCTGAAATCAACCGAAGCGAGCACAGGCACAAGCGCCTGCGCCACATGTCCGCCGCCAAAGATATAAACGCGATCGCTGCAGGAAAGCTGCTCTGCGTAATACATGCATGCATTCTCTTCACAGATTATTGCCGCCCTGCTGCGGCTGACAATCACAGCTTCCGGCGTCTGATCGCCGGACAGCTTTTCGCCATCATAGAGCGAAAGCGCATGCGTCTTCAGATTGATAAACAGCCAGGCATCCTCCCCGATAGAGAGCGAATTGACCGCCGCCTTTGCAACTGCACGCACGGATACATCTTCAGGCGAAACATACCGAAAATGAACATGGACCCTGCCGCCGCAAATCATACCGATATCCTCGGCTGCCTGTTCATAGAGCTCAAATGTCTTGAGTGAAGAAGCTCTCTGATCCAGCAGTGATCCGGCATAAGCAATGCTGTTTCCCTCGACTGCGCCGCCTCCAACCGTGCCGCAGACGCGCCCGCGAGAATCAACCAACATATGCGACTGCGTTTTTCTGGGCGCAGAACCTTCGCCGCCCACTGCACTGACGAGTACGCAATCCTGCCCCTGATCCATGTGCATAAGCAGCGCAGCAAATACTTCTCTCATTCCTGTCCCCTCATCAACTGCATACAAACAAGCTCCAGAACGCTGCCGGCAATGCAGCGCGCCTTATCCGAAATTGTGAAGCAATTGGCGTATTCTTCCTGCCTTGGATCGATATCTGCGATCTTGAATCCTTTCGGCACGTCATACCCCTCGCGAATCAGCCCTCGAATCAACCCGGAAATCGATGCCGGCACAGCATGCTCTCCATCTTCATCGGCTATGACAGCGATGATCTCTCCCTGATTCACATAATCTCCAATCGCCCGAAGATGCCGGATGACGCCGGCATGCGGCGCATGAATCACACGCTCAGCGGCATAGCCGCCAATTTTCCCCGGAACGCCTGTATTGGGCTGTGCAGCTCCCTCACGGATGATCCTGCCCAGATTATGTCCGCGCATGGTTTCAATGACCGCATGCACATCACTTCCGGCAGCAAAACCGGGACCCAGCGCAATCGTCATGGGCGCCATATCCATATGTGTGCCCAGGTTTTTCTTGGCAATCATGGCATCGACAACGACAGACGGCTTCATTAGGCGTATCGCTTCCCCGCTCGGATCCACCAGAAGGGGGACACGGTTATTCGCCCAGACCGATTCACACTGAGACGACTCATCAATGCGCACGGCCGTCATTCCCTCCACAGCCGCTTCTCCATCGTAGACAGCTTCGCTGACCGCGACCTGTCTGCGGATAGCAGACGGTCGGTCTGTTTCCAGCACAAGCACCTTGAAACCGGCTCGCCAAAGCCTGTGAATCACGGCCGTTGCCATATCGCCGCCGCCGCGAACAATGATCATTGCGTTTTCCATTGCGAGAACCTCTTCTTTTGATGGCTTTATCATAACACAAAATGGAGGGATATAACACCCCTCCAGACGAAATCACTTTTTCATCTTCGGTTTGAAGATCAGCGCCGCCAGATAACCAAAGAATACTGCCGCAGAGATACCGCCCGCTCCAGCCACAACGCCGCCCGTAAATGCGCCGAGAATCCCTTCGCTTTTTACCGCCTCGATCGCGCCGTGCGCAAGCGTATAGCCAAATCCGGTCAAGGGAACCGTGGCGCCCGCTCCGGCAAAATCGATCAGAGGCTTGTACAGCCCCAGCGCACCAAGAATCACCCCGCAGGTCACATAGCCCACCAGAATGCGCGCACTGGTCAGTTTTGTTTTCATGATCAGGATTTGGCCGATTGAGCAGAGTATGCCGCCTACGACAAACGCCTTGGCATACATCATAACCGTTTCCAGCATGCTCATTCCCCCTTTCTATGCTCCAGCACGACGGCATGCGCTACGCCCGGGATGGTCTCCCCCTGCATGCTTGAGGTCGGACTGAGCAGCGCACCCGTTGCCATGAACAAAACGCGCTGAAGCTTTCCTTTGGCGATCTGCGGGAGGATATGTGCGCAGAGCATGCTTGCCGCGCAGCCGCAGCCGCTGCCGCCGCAATGCGTATCCTGCTCGGGCGCAAAAATCTCGCAGCCGCAATCAAAGAGCTTATTCTCGTCAATCGCCATTTGCTTCTGTTCGAGCAGCTCAATGAGGATGCTCCGTCCCAGTTTCCCCAAGTCACCCGTGACCACAAGATCGTAATCCGAGAATGTCCTCCCAAGATCCTGCATATGCGCACAGATAGTGTCCGCTGCGGCAGGCGCCATCGCTGCGCCCATATTATTCTGATCCGCAATGCCCAGATCGATCACTTTGCCGCAGGTCGTATGCGTAATGCAAATCGGCGCCTGCTCAGCAGCCTTGCCGCCGCCGATCATCACTGCGCCGGCACCTGTGACCGTCCATTGCGCAGTCGGCGTGCGCTGGTTTCCCAGCTCAAGCGGCGCACGATACTGGCGCTCCGCCGTGCAGAAATGGCTGCAGGTGGCACAGATGATGCGCTCCCCAAAGCCGCCATCCGCCAGCATGGAACCTATGGAAAGCGACTCCGACATGGTCGAGCATGCGCCGTAGAGCCCATAAAAGGGAATCTGCAGGTTGCGCGCAGCAAATCCAGCCGAGATAATCTGATTGAGCAGATCACCCGCAAGCAGCATCTGGATATCTGCAAGGGCTTTATTCCCTTTCTTGGCACAGCGTTTCACAGCCTGCTCCAGAATGCTGCGCTCCGCCGCCTCAAACGATTGCTCCCCATTGAGTTCATCGGGTATGATCTCATCAAACTCGTCGCCATGCGGCCCGTGATGTTCCTTCTGCCCGGCCACACTCGCCCAGGCAAGAACACCCGGCTTTGACGGAAGGCAGACCGTCCGCTTGCCAATCCTTTTGCTCATGCGTTCACATCCATCCGTTTTTTCTTTATTCTGATCAGCAAGCACAGAATTATACAAACC
>CAZACE010000005.1:0-8819 GCA_964483255.1 uncultured Oscillospiraceae bacterium | reverse complement strand
GCCGGAAGTGCACCCCAGATCGCCCGCAAGCGCCAGCAGCGCAAATATCGCCGTATTTCCCGTAAAACGCACGCGTGATGCCCATCATGATCGCAAACGTCATAGGATCGACGCGCTCCTTCGTTTCGCGCTTATTTCGCAGCGTCCAGCACAGCCTGCGGAATAGATTCCGGCAGCGCATCACCGCTGGCGCAGTATACCGCGCAGATGAGCTCATGCGCGCCGGGCTCAATGGCCGCATGCAGCATCGGCAGAACAGTCCTGGTGTGCATGAGGTTGGTGTTGCATTCCGGTTGGATCGTTTCGCCCTTCACATAGCCCTTGATGGCATAAATCGCTGACGTACCGCATGCGCCATGCGCGCTGGCATGCTGATCGTCGCAGGATACAACCGTGCGGATACGATCACAGGGACGCTTACCCGCCCAGTCGCGCTTGATGGCAAAAGCGCCCTCCGCCGCCTCCAGCAGACGGGAGCTTCGCACAATATGCTTGCGGATATGCCAATTGCCATCCACAGGGATGATCTTCGTGTCAATGAGCACATCCTCCAGCGGGGACCAGCGGCACACCACCATATCCTCGCTCAGCGCGAAGCTCTCGCAGCCGCTGCGCGCATGCCACAGGCCGCGCCCGCATTCCTTGACGGCAAGCATGCTGTCGTAAGCGCCCTTTTGGAGGGTTCCGGCTTCCTTGACCACGGAGAACGTGAACTGCGTGGAATAGGCAAACTTCTCGTACTTCTCGTCCTCGTGCATATGCTCATACGCATGATTGCCTGCGGTATAGGCTGTGACCATCTTATTCTCACGATCACGCGTGATCAGCAGACGCACCTGTTCATCCAAGAAAACCTCAGGCGCACGATATTCGCTCTCTTCGCTCGTCCAGAAGGGATGATCCTCTCCGAGCGCAAGCACAGCAAACACCTTCATCGCCCAATACGGCGAGCCAGGCGCATTGTAGCCCTCACTGATGCACAGATTCGGATAGCCATAGCCGACGGTGAGCACGCCGCCACGATCGAAGATCGGCAGCTTCATCCAGGCGCGGATATTGCCCAGAAGCAGATGCTTGATCTCGCCCCACTGCATCTCTTCCGGCTTCTCACCCGCCAGAGCCAGCGCAGACCAGAACGAGGACTGCGCAAAGCGATACGTAAGACTGCGGCCATACGGCAGTGCGCGTCCCTCTCCATCAAACCAACAGGCGAAGCGCGGCGCAATCAGCTTCGCACGCTCAATAAACCGGGCACAGCGCTCCGGCGCGCGGTCGCCCATCACCTTCGCATAAACAAGGCCATAATAATGGAACGCCCAAAGCGTATAGTAATCGCGCTGAGTGGCCTTGTCAAAATACCATCCGTCGCTGACATAGTGGCTCTCCGCCAGAGAGAGATCCTCTTCCAAACGTGCCTCGTTGACCGGCCTGCCGATGTGCTGGAAGCCCGTATTGACCAGCACGCGGAAGAAGCGCCAATTGTTCTTGGGCATGTCGTGATGGTTGATCTGATCCATCCAAGCGACGAGATTATCCTGCTGCACAGGCGTCAGTTCATGATAGAACCGATCCGGAATCAGGCAAAGCGCCATGCCCATGACCGCCATTTCAACCATGCGCTGGTCAAACGGGCCGATTTTTCCCCAGTATTCCTCATGTTCCGGATCAGTACCATGGATGATGCCTTCCTTCCACAGCGCCCAATACGGCTCTGCTTCAGGACATTTGCCGGCAAGCATCGGCACGAGCGCCCATAGAACACGCGAGAAACCCTCCATGCCGGCGACGTCCTCGCTGTAATGCGCGCTTCCCTCGCCAATGAGCAGGCGCGCTTTTCCGGGCGAAAGACAGGCAACCAGCGGATCAATCAGCTGTACAGCGGCACGGATCATGTCACTGCGGGTCAGAATCGGATTATTTCGTACTTCGTTCATATATTTCTGCCTTTCGTAGTCGAGAGGATATATCCTTCCGATGAGATTGTAACCCTTTGCAATCAAAGATGCAAGACATAAGCGCGACAACAAAAAGAAAACATAAAAAGAACCGCTCCGCGCGGAACGGTTCTGGATGAAACGATTAGTTCGAGCCGAGATACGCAGCCTTGACCGCCTCGTTGACCAGAAGCTCCTGGCCAGCGCCAGTCATGGTGATGCGGCCGGTTTCCATAACGAAGCCAAAGTCCGCACAACGCAGCGCGGCATTCGCATTCTGCTCGATGAGCAGAATGGTGATGCCCTCACTCTTGAGATCGCGGATGATCGAGAAGATATCCTTGACGACCAGCGGCGCAAGACCCAGGGACGGCTCATCCATCATCAGCAGCTTCGGCTTGGCCATCATCGCACGGCCAACAGCCAACATCTGCTGCTCGCCGCCGGAGAGCGTACCGGCCAGCTGCCACTCGCGCTCCTTGAGGCGCGGGAAGCGGCGATAGATATCCTTGATGCCCTCTTCAATCTCATCCTTATCCTTGCGCAGGTAAGCGCCGATTTTGAGGTTCTCCTTGACGGTCAGGTTCGCAAAGACGCGTCGTCCTTCCGGCACCATGGCGATGCCTTCGGCGACGATCTTCTGGGAATTGAGCGACGTGATATCGCGACCCATGAAGTTGATGCTGCCGTCGCTGGGCTTAACAAGGCCGGAAATCGCGCGCAGCGTCGTGGATTTGCCTGCGCCGTTGGCGCCGATGAGCGTGACAATCTGACCCTGGCGAACGTCGAAGCTGATGCCCTTGAGCGCTTCGATACCGCCATAATTCACCTTCAGATCGGTGACCTTGAGCATGATCATTCTTCATCCACCCCCAGATATGCCGCGATGACGGCAGGATTATCGCGCACCTCTTTGGGCGTGCCCTCAGCAATCTGCTTGCCGAAGTCGATAACATAGATGCGGTCGGAAATGCCCATGACCAGGTTCATATGATGCTCGATCATGAAGACGGTCAGATTAAACTTATTCTTGATCTCCTTGATAAACTCGCCGAGTTCTTCCGTCTCCTGCGGGTTCATGCCGGCCGCCGGCTCATCCAGAAGCAGAAGCTTGGGATGGGTCGCCAGCGCACGGGCAATCTCCAGGCGGCGCTGCTGGCCATACGGCAGGGAGGTCGCCAGTTCGTCAGCGACGGAGTCCAGACCGACGATCTTAAGCAGCTCCATCGCTTCTTCGCGCATCTCGCACTCTTCCCTGCGGTTGAGGTGGAAGGTTGCGGTGAAGACATTGCTGGTGCGGCGCATGTGCATGGCGATGAGCACGTTGTTGAACACCGTCTGGCTCTTGAACAGGCGGATATTCTGGAATGTACGCGCGATACCCAGCTTGGTGATCTTATCCGGCGTATGCACGACTTTCTTTGTATACTTGCCGTCGTTCACGCCCGCATAAGCGCGCTTCATCTTACCGGTCGGGTAGTTTTCGACGATGGTCGCGCCCAGGAAATCGACGCGGCCATTGGTGGGCTCATACACGCCCGTGATGCAGTTGAATGCGGTTGTCTTGCCGGCGCCATTGGGGCCGATGAGCGCGACGATTTCGCCTTCGCATATATCCATGGAGAGATTGTTGACTGCAACGACGCCGCCAAACTGCATCGTCACATTTTCAACATGCAATACATTCTGGCTCATGCCTTATTTCCCCCCACTTTCTTATTCTTCTTGGGTTTATACAGATCCCAAAGCTCCTTCTCGCCCATGATGCCCTTACGGAAGAAGAGCACGACGATCATGATGACGATCGAGAAGACGACCATACGGAAGCCGGAGCGCAGGAACGGCACCTTGAACGTGCCGCCAAAAAGCATCATCTCCGTATCCAGGAAACGCAGCCACCATTCGCTGCAGGCAATGAACAGGAAGCTCGCCATGACGGAGCCGGAGATGGAGCCCATGCCGCCGATGACAACAATGAGCAGAATTTCATAGGTCATCGAGGACTTGAACGCATTGGCCTGCAGGCTGCCCTGATACATCGCCAGCAGCGCGCCGCCGATACCCGCAAAGAACGAAGAGATGACGAACGCCATCTGCTTGTGATGGAACAGGTTGATGCCCATGGCCTCTGCCGCGATTTCATCATCTCGGATGGCCTTGAACGCACGGCCATATGTCGAATTGATCAAAAAGACGATAACGGCTATACAGATTGTCGCTGCGGCAAATACCGGAATGACCGACTTGAAGGTCGGATAGGTCTTAAGCAGGTTGGAACCGTTGGTGATCGGGCCAAGTGTATCCCACTGGATAATCGCGCGGATGATCTCGGCAAAGCCGAGCGTTGCGATGGCCAGATAGTCGCTCTTGAGCCTGAGGACAGGCATGCCGATCAGCCAGGCGAGGAACGCCGCCAGAAGGCCGGCGGCAATGATGCCGGCGATGGCAGGAAGGGTGAAATTGATGATACCGCCGTCATAGTACTGATATACAGCCATACGCTTGTTCATCGGGATGGTGAGCACGGCATAGGTATACGCGCCCACGAGCATAAAACCAGCCTGGCCCAGGGAGAAAAGACCCGTGAAGCCGTTAAGCAGGTTCATGGAGACAGCGATCAGCGCATAGATCGCGCCCTTCTTGAGCACGGTAATAAGCATAGAACGCCTGCCGAAGTGCTGCTCGAGGAAATACAGCACGACAAACATCAGCGCAATGAGCGCGATGTTGATGAGGTTTTTCGTCGATTTCTTCATGCTGTCCACCTCAAACCTTCTCGGAAGTCTTCTCGCCGAACAGACCCGTGGGCTTGAACAGCAGGATGACGATCAGCAGCGCGAATGTGAATGCATCGGAGAACGTGGTATAGCCCAGCGCCTTGATGATGTTTTCGCAGATGCCGATGATGAATGCGCCGATAACCGCGCCGGGAATCGAGCCGATGCCGCCAAAAACCGCGGCGACAAACGCCTTGAGGCCCGGCATCGCGCCGACAGTCGGCGTGACGGACGTGTAATTGGAGAAATAGAGCACGGAACCGACCGCCGCCAGCAGAGAGCCGATGACGAACGTCGTGGAAATGACAGAATTAATCTTGATGCCCATGAGCTGAGCCGTTTCAAAGTCCTTCGAAACAGCACGCATGGCCATGCCGATTTTGGTCTTCTGGATGATCGTCACCAGAGCGATCACCAGCAGGATGGTCAGAATCGGCGTAATCAGCGTGACAACCTTGGTGGTTGCATTGCCGATGGTAATCGAATTGGAAATCCACGGGATCGTCGGATACTGCTTGGCCAGACCGCCCGTGATATACCACATCAGATTCTGCAGCAGATAGGAAACGCCGATGGCGGAAATCATAACCGACATTCTCGGTGCGCTTCGCAGCGGTTTATAAGCGACGCGCTCCACCGTAACGCCAAGCAGAATCGTCAGAATGACAACCAGCGGAATTGCCACAGACACGGGCAGCGCCGTGACGATATACACCATGAAAAAGCCCGCAGCGGTAAAGATATCGCCATGAGCAAAGTTAATCAGGCGCAGAATACCATACACCATCGTATATCCAACGGCAATCAGCGCATACTGTCCGCCTACCGAAATGCCCGAAAGCAGGTAGGGCAGCATTTTATCAAACATTCTTGAATGCCTCCGTCCTGAAAGTAAACATGCTTCTTCCCCATCCCATTTCCCCTATTGCTTTTGCAAAAGACGAAGACGCCGAACCCGCACAAAGTACGGGTCCGGCAGATAGCAAATTCAGAAGCTTAGAAATTACTGCGCGAGCTCCGCAACGGTCTGAGTCTTCACAAAGTCGAAAGCAACCGTCTCGGTGTTGGCCTTCTTGATGAACGCCATATCCTTGTTCGCGTCGCCAATCTCGTTAAAGGAGATGGAGCCGGTCACGCCGGTGGTCACGACGGACGGGAGAGCCTCGGCGATGTCCAGCGGATCGACGGAGTCGGCAGCCTTGATGGCCTCGATGGCAACGTTGTACGCGTCAAAGCCCAGAGCAGAGACAGCCGCGACGATGTCGTTGCCGCCGTTGTTGGTCTTCTTGTCCGCGTTAGCGTTCAGCCAAGCCTTGAAGCCCTGGACGAACTCAGCAGCAGCCGGATTGGAAACGTCATTCTCGTCGAAGAAGGTGGACATGCAGATGGTGAGGTTGGTGCCCTTCGCGGCATCCAGGATAACGGAGGACTCCCAGGTGTCGCCAGCCAGCAGCGGCATGGTGACGTTCATGGAAGCAGCCTGGTTGATCAGCAGGGACGCGACCGTGGTGCTGGTCGGGCAGAAGATGACATCCGCGCCGCCGTTGATGGCGTTGTTCAGGTACGCGGTGTAGTCAGAGGTGCCCTCGGTGAACTGCTCGTTGATGACGGCGCCGCCCATGGCTTCAAACGCCTTGGCGAAGTAGGTAGCCAGGCCGGTGGTGTAGTCATCGCCCAGCTGGCTGAGGACGTACGCGGTCTTCGCGCCGAACTCATCCATCGCAAAGTTCGCCATGACGGTGCCCTGGAACGGATCCAGGAAGCAGATGCGCCAGTAGTAATCGCACAGAGAAGTGACGCCCGGGTTGGTGCAGGAAACGCCAATCGCCGGAACCTCGGCATCGGCGAAAACTTCGCCGCCAGCCATGGAGACGCCGGAGCCGTAGGAACCCAGCACAACGGCCACGCCAGCGTCAACCAGTTCCTGAGCAGCGGAGACAGCCTTATCGGTCGCAGACTGGTTATCAACGATCACCAGCTCGACGTCGTAGGTCTTGCCGCCAACCTCAACGGTCGGAACCAGAGAATTGGCATACTCAATGCCGATAACTTCCTGCTTGCCGCCCGCGCCGTTGTCGCCGGACGCCGGCTCAAACACGCCGATCTTCACGGTATCCGCCATCGCGACAGCGGACATGCAGATCAGAGCGAGGACCATAACCAATGCGAGAAACTTCTTCATAACGAATTCCTCCTTGAAGTAATATCAGCATTATACTGAAAAGCCAAGGAAATTACAACCCCTATTTTGCACTTTTTGAAACTTTGCTTCGATTTTTTATCCGATTTCTCGCTCAAATCGGGCAATATCCTTCGATTTATGCAACAGAACTTCACAATCAATTCATTTGTTTTGCTGTGACAGAGCAAAGCCGTGCGAAGGAACGCTCCCCCTGCAGAGTCAAATCATTGTAAAATCATTCATCAAAATAGAGATGCAGATTTCTCCGCATCTCAAGAATACTCAATTCAATTTCCCGCAGCACTTCTTGTACTTCAATCCACTTCCACAAGGACAGGGATCATTTCTTCCCACCTTTGTATTTAATGTCAGAATCTTAGGTTCATTCTGTGGTTCTTCAAACATGGAAATCTGGCTTTCCAGAATGCACGGCTTGTTTCTTGGTATGGATGCACTGTATTCCTGTACCAGCTCGTCCGGTGTATAGCCGCGGTTTACCTGCTTTCTTGTGTGATTATTCAGTTCTTGGTAGCGCTGCATGAAGGCTTCCATGTCTTTTTCCGAGTCAAATCGCAGTCCAAACGTCGTCAAATGTTCCAGCACTTCCTGCAAGCAGCAATCTGTGCTGATCATGATCTGAATAAGACGGCAGGTTTCCTCAGGCGTATATGCCAGTAGATGCTTCTTCTTTTTCAGATAGTCCAGCATCGCTTCACTTTGAAGATTGCTTGGAAAGCTGTGTGGGTCTGCATAACAAAGAAACTCCTCTTTGTGCAGTACCTTATACGCATTCTTGCCCTGCATACCAACAAAATCAAAATAGAGTTCTGTACTCTGCGCCAACAGATAACCGGCAATAATTTCCCAATCTTTCGGATTCGAGTTGCCTTCTCCGCGCTTTACCTCCTGACGACTGAGGATAAAGAAGTCATTTTCTTCATGCCGCAGAATTTCTGCAAAAGCATAGAAAACCTCTTCATCAATCGGCTCATTCTGATTATTATAAATCTCAAGCAATTTGCTCACAGGAATAACGCCATACAACCTTGCCGCTGCATCAAAATACTGATGAAGACATATCCTTGTTGTATTTTCAATCGGCAGTTGGTCAAAACGCGCTTCAAGATCATCCGGCTTCAGTCTGGTCGCAATTGGAATAAACTCGTCGTCTTCCCAATCGTCGCCAAACTCGTCAAAGTCATAGTCAGGATATTGCTCAGGCGCTTCTCCAACGCTTCGCACTACAACAGGTTGGGATGTGGCTTCGCCAAGAACCTGCAAGACTTTACACTGAAACACCCATTCATCGCCAAAGTCAAACAGATACTTGAACTTATCGCCCTTTGCCAATCCAAGCTTTTCGAGTCTGCATTTTCTTGTCGTCGGATCATCGGGTTGAATTTTTGACGAAAAGTAACAGGATTCATGACTCCAAGCCCTATTATCCATGAAAAAGGCGTGTTCATGATCATCATCAAACTCAAACGCATCAATGATCGCTTTATGAAGCTTGTACAGCGTAGCTGCTGATGATATCCTGATGTGTCGATAACAGCCTGTGCGCTGCGAAACGCTGATAATGTAGCTTCTCATAGTTTTTCTCCTAAGCAGACATTCTTTCAAAGACCATGCTTGAATTGGGCTAAACAGCATATTCCCCCAGAGAATATAAATCAAGTATATCTTATTTTGTAGGCATCCGCAAGTACAAATGAATATCAAAAAGCCGCTGCAGCAAAAATCGCAGCAGCGGCGACTCAAAACATCTCCACGATAAACGCAATCAGCCCCACGATGATTGAACTTGAAATCCCATACACCAGCACCGGCCCGGCAAGCGTAAAGAGCTTCGCACCCACGCCCATGACCAGTCCCTCCCGCCTGAATTCCATGGCCGGGGCGACAACCGAATTGGCAAAGCCGGTG
>CAZACE010000004.1:0-18581 GCA_964483255.1 uncultured Oscillospiraceae bacterium | reverse complement strand
ATCAGACGGACGGCAGAGATTTCCATAGAAAATCCCCGTAAGGAGGACGACAACATGAAGAAGATTTTCGCCCTGCTGCTGGCGCTTGTGATGATGAGCGCCTGCGCCGTCGCCGAAACCGTGAACCAGAAGGATGAAGCTGTGCTCAACATCTTCACCTGGGAAGGCTATATCGATTATTCGACGGTCATCCAGCCCTTCGAAGAGGAAACCGGCATCAAGGTCAACTATGCGACCTTCGCCAGCAACGAAGAGATGTTCGAAAAGCTCTCCGCTGTGGATGGCGGCGATTACGACATCATCCTCGCCAGCGACTATATGCTGAATGCCACCCGTGAAGCGGGTCTGATGCAGAAGTTCGATCCGTCCATCGTGACCAACTATTCTAACCTCAACCCGGATTTCACCGGCAAGTTCTTCGATCCGGACAAGGAGTATGTCGTGCCGTACGTCAGCGGCATTCCGCTGATCGTGTATGATCCGGCCGTGGTCGAGAAGGAGATCAAGGGCTTTAACGACCTGTGGGATCCGTCCCTTGCCGATACCCTGGGTCTCATCGACGACGCCCGCGTGACCATCGGCATGGTGCTGCTTTCTATGGGTCAGAGCATGAATACCACCGACGAGGCGATCCTCGCCGAGGCGGCGGCCAAGCTCGATTCCCTTAAAGAAAACATCCACGTGCTTGAGTATGAAAACCTGCACAATTACCTCATCTCCGGCGATATCGGCGTGGCTTACACATTCACGCCGTTCGTCGGCATGGCGCTGGACGCCAACCCGGATCTGAAGGTCGTCTGGCCGGAAGAGGGCCTGGGCTTTGGCATCGACGGCCTGTTCATTCCGGTGAACGCGCCGCACGCCAAGAACGCCAACATGTTCCTGGAGTTCCTGCTCCGTCCGGAAATCGCGGCTGTGTGCGCCGAGTGGCAGTATTACTGCAGCCCGAACGCCGCCGCGCTGGAGGTCATCGGCGATTGGTTCAAGGCGCGCAGCGAGTTCATGGGTCTGTATGAGCGCATGGACGATGCGGAGTTCGTGCTGAATCTCGCGCCGGAGTTCGAGCAGAAGTTCCAGGATATCTGGACCACCTTCAAGCTCTCCCTCTGATTTTACAAACCGAGGAGCGCCGCACAGGCGGCGTTCTTTTTAAAGAAAGCCTGGATGATTTCGGACTTTCTTTAAAAAGGGCGCGAAGCGCAAGAGGAAGCGGGCACAGCCTGCCGGGCTTTCCTTAGAGGAACACATTTTACTGATCGTGTGTATGATATACCAAAGGGATGTGATATCATGTCTGAACTGTTCATTTCGGGCGGAATCGTGATTGATCCTGAAAAAGCCGAAAAAATCAAAGCAGATGTGCTGGTGAAGGGCGGCGTGATTGCCGCCATTGGCGATCTGACAGCGCCCCAAGGCGCACAGGTAATCGATGCTTCCGGCTGCTACGTTTGCCCGGGCTTTATCGATCCGCATGGTCATATCGATGGACACAAATATACGGCGGAGCTGAGCCTTCAGCAGGGCATCACGACGACCGTCGGCGGTAACTGCGGCTTCTCTCCTTTGGATATCGAAACCTTTTTTGAAAAACAGAAGACATTCCCGATCCACCAGGCGGAGATGATCGGCATGTGCGCGCTGCGTGAAGCGGCGGGCGTGGTTGATCCCTTCCAGGCGGCGGGAGAGGAGCAGGTAGAGCGCATGGCGCAGCTGTGCGATCAGGGTCTGCACGCCGGCGCGTGCGGCGTGTCCCTCGGTCCGGCGTATACGCCCGGCTCCTCGATTCTGGAGATGCAGACGCTGTGCAAAGTGGCCAAGGCGCACGGCAAGCCCGTCTCCATCGATACGCGCATGAATTCCATGACCGATCTGGACTCCCTGCAGGAGGCTATCGATCTGGCGGCGCACTCCGGATGCCGGATGATCGTATCCCATTTCGTCTATCAATACGGCGTGGGCGTGGAGGACGAGGCCATGGCCATGATCGACCGTGCGCGCGGCATGGGCATCGACGTGGTCTTTGACAGCGGCATGTATAAGGACTGGTGCTCCTCCATCGGCGCGGCGCTCTTTGAGCCGGGTATCATGCGCGCCAATGGCATCGAGCTGGGGCATCTGCGCATGATCACGGGCGAGCATATCGGCGTTGTGCCGGATGAGGAACTGTATATGCATCTGCGTGAGCATCATCCAGGCGATGCGGTCGTCGTGCAGACAGGCTCGCAGCGCGCTGTCTATGCCATTGCGAAAAATCCGCTGTGCATGGTTTCCACCGATACCGGCGCATATCTGCCGGGCGAGGGTCATCCGCAGATTGCAGGCAGCTTCCCGCGCTTTCTGCGCGAGATGGTCATCGAGCGTGCGGAGCTTTCTTGGGAGGACGCCATCGTGCATATGACGCTTCTCCCTGCTCAGGTGCTTGGCTTTGAAAAGAAGGGCCGCATGAAGGTGGGCTGTGACGCGGATCTGGTGATCATCAATCCCGAAACACTTTGCGATCATGCGGATTTCCCGGGGCTGGGCATGCCCAATGCTGCGCCGGACGGCATTGATTATGTGATCGTCAGCGGCGAAATTGCTGCGAAGGGCGCGAAGGCGACCGGCGTGATGGCCGGAAAGCCGATCCGGATTTAAACGAAAAGCAAAATCCTCTGCCGGAAACGACAGAGGATTTATTGTATAGCCGGCGTTTCGTTGCCGTATATGTCCTGAATGCGCGTGCCCTCGCAGGTCATCATCAGCGTGCCCACACGCCAGCCGCTCGTCTGGCGGTATTCGGGGGCGTCGTCCGTGCCCAGAACGATATGCGCCTTTTCTCCATCGTCGCCGTCCTCGTAGAAACGGGCGGTATGCTTTTCCTTTCCGGAGGAGATGACGAGCGTGAGGATCAGGTTTTGCTGCTGCGGAATGAAGGAACCGTATCGCTCCACGGGCAGCTCACGGATCTGCTCGAGCAGGGTGGAAAAGATTTCACCGTCGGCCTGCTGGCCATTGACGCTGACCATGCCGCTTTTGTCCGTGTGAAACTGGAAGCTGCGATCCGGCGTGGAGACGGTGAGCGCTGTGATATGCGTGTGATTCAGCTCCGGGAAGAGGGTGGAAGCGGGATCGACGGGGGAACGCTGCGCAGCGGAGAGGACGGCATGCTGATTTGGCTGAGCAGAAGCGGAGGGCTGCCGGTGCAGGATAAAAAAAGCGGTGCACAGCGCGATCGCGGCGATCATGCAGGCGGCGGTTACGGCCAGAATTTTCGTGCGCATGGCATACAGTCCTCCTCTCTATCATATATGCTTATTATAATGCCCGACTGTTGCGAAAAGAAAATCTGAGTTGGGCGGAATTGTGAACTGTTAAGAACTTTTCGTGCCAAATAGGGATTGTCAGAAAATGTAAAGTACGATAAAATATAGTGGCGCTTTCCTGAGGAAGGAAAAGGCACGCAGCGACTGCAAGTTTGCTCGATGTCAGGATTGTTCCCGAAATCGATTTCCGCACGATCTGTCCGCGGAAAACACACGGGAAATACATGTTCTGCCGCTTTAAGAAAATGACTGGATGGAGTGACACGGTTTCCATGATTCTGCAGCATAACACCACTGATGCGTTTTACCGATCGCCTCTGGGCGCACTGACTGCGGGCAGCCAGGTGCGTCTTCGCGTAGCCGTTCTGGGCGCGGGCGAGCCTGAAAGCGTGGAGCTTCGCGTGTGGGACGGAAAAGAGCAGCATTTTCCGATGCGTTCGCTGGGCGCACGGGATGGCAAGCGCTATTACGAGGTGCAGGTGACGGTGAGCGAAAAGCCCTGCCTGTACTGGTATCGTTTCGAGGCGGTCGCCGGCGACGGTGTGCGTCATGTGCTGAATGCGCCGGACGAGTCTGGCTGCGGCGAGGGCCGCATGGGCGGCACCACCGATTTCCAGATCACGGTATACGATGCAAACTACAAAACGCCCTCATGGATGTACGACGGCGTGATGTATCAGATCATGGTGGATCGTTTCTATCACGGCAAGGGCACAGACGCACTCATGCATGCCAAGGATGCGACCAATCATCCGGAGCTGCACGAGAACTGGAACGAAATGCCCTCGCTTAATGTGACGGAAAACGGTGATAATTTCGCTACCGACTTTTTCGGCGGCAATCTGGAGGGCGTTCGCCAGAAGCTTCCTTATCTCAAGGAGCTGGGCGTGAGCGTCATCTATTTCAATCCGATTTTTACCGCGCGTACCAACCATAAATACGACACGGGCGACTATATGCAGGTTGATCCGATGTTCGGCGACGAGAAGACGCTGCAGCTGCTTTGTGAGGAAGCGAAGGCAATGGGCATCCGCGTGATGCTTGACGGCGTATTCTCCCACGTGGGCAGCGACAGCGTGTATTTCAACCGCCGCGGCACGCACGGCGAGAAGATCGGCGCGTTCCGCGATCCGGATTCCCCGTACAAGAAGTGGTTTACGTTCAAAAACTGGCCGGACGACTACGAATGCTGGTGGGGCTTCCGCACGCTGCCCAACGTCAACGAGATGGACGAGGATTTCCGCAGATATATTCTCAATGGCAAGGATTCTGTGGTTAAGCACTGGGTGCGTCAGGGTGCCAGCGGCTGGCGATTGGACGTGGCGGACGAACTGCCGATGGATTTCCTGCGTGAGCTGCGCAAGGAGGTCAAGTCGGTTGACGAGGACGCGGCAGTGCTGGGCGAGGTCTGGGAGGACGCGAGCCACAAGGTTTCCTACGGCGTGATGCGTTCCTATGTGCTGGGCGATACGCTCGACAGCGTGATGAATTATCCGCTGCGCGATGCGATGATCGCCTTCCTGATGGGCAGAAAGACGGCGGGCGCTGTTGCGCGCGATCTGACTGCGCTGCAGAATAATTACCCGAAGCCCTTCCTCTATTCGCTCATGAACATGATGGGCAGCCATGACAGGCCGCGCATCCTCAATGTGCTCGCCGGAAACGACGGCAGCGACATTCCGCGCGACAAGCGCGCCGAACACAAGCTTTCTCAGGAGGAGCGCATGGTCGGCACCCTGCGCGAGCGGATGATGCTGCGCATGATGGTGAGCGTGCCGGGCATGCCCTGCGTGTATTACGCCGACGAGGCGGGCATGGAGGGCTGTGCAGATCCCTTCTGCAGGCGCACATATCCCTGGGGTGCGGAGGACAAGCAGCTGCTTTCCTACTATCGCGGCATGATCGCCATGCGCAACAAGAATCAGGTGCTGCGCACGGGCGAATGCAGGTTCATCGCGCCGTGCGACGACGTCATCGGTGTGATCCGCACGATCTGTGGCGGCGTGGACGCCCTGGGCCGCAAGGCAAAGGATGCCTGCGCGGTGACGCTGATTAACCGCAGTGCACGCACGGCGGACATTTATCTGACGAAGCAGGATCTGATGGGCGCGACGGAGATCATCTCCGACCGCGACGAGACGCACACCGCGCGCGCGGGCGCGTTCTGCGTGAAGGCTGCCGGTATGCATGGCGTGACCTATTTCGCGCAGGCGATGGATTGAGATCAAGAATAAAAGCCGCTCCGGATGACGGAGCGGTTTTTCATATTCACATTATACCTTCTCCACCGGCACCCATATTTCGCTATAGGTGTCCTCCGGCTTCTCGGCGGGCGGCGCGTAAACCTCGATGTTCATGCCCATCGCCATGCGGTAATTCCTGCATGCGGGCAGCCAGTCGCGCCAGATCTGCGTGTTCACGCTCTGCAGCGTATCCGGCAGCGGGCCGCGGCAGGGAAATACCGCCCAGGTTGCCGCCGGAATCACGCGGATATGGCATTGCGCCGGAATCGCCTTCCACGGCTGATACAGATCCGCGATCATGTATTCAAACCGTCCGTCTCCTCTGCCTTCATCCAGACAGACGCCGAATGCGCCGCAGACAGGCGCATCCTCCCGCATCATCAGCTCCAGCCAGTACTTGGGAATCTCCTGATAGCTCGTATCCGTGTGGAACATCCGGCTCACGCCGACCACGGTGAACTGCGGTTTTTCCTCGATTCTGTATTCCAGCATGCTTCCGCCCTCCAGTTTCAGTTTGATGCTCACCGGTGCGTAGGTGCGCAGGCTTGCGCCGCTTTTCTGTGCTGCGGAGGGTGTTACGCCGTGAAAGCGCTGAAATGCGCGCGCAAAACTGTCCGGCGAATCATATCCGTACCGCAGAGCTACGTCAATCACGCGCGCGTCGGCCCCTGTCAGCTCTTCGCCGGCCAGGGTCATGCGGCGATTGCGGACATACTCTGCCACGCTCACCCCGCAAAGCGCATGGAACACCCGTTGGAAATAATATGGCGAGAGATAGGCTCGTGCTGAGATCTCGCGGATGTTCAGCTCGTCCGTCAGGTTCGCCTCAATATAGTCAAGCACATCCTGCAGCCCCTGCGTCCAGTCTCCCATGGCAGGCCCTCCTTTCGTATATTCATCGTATCATATCCGGCTCCAAAACGCCCGACTTTTTGTGCTGTCCTTTGCGGCAACTGTTCATTGACAAGCATTCGTAAAGCGGCTATAATCATCGCATTCCATGATTGATTGCGACTCGGGGGAATGCTGATGCAAAGCCTTGATCAGATAGAAAAACAGAAAATCCGCCTTATTTGCATGGCGGCGCAGATGGTGCTGGAAAACGGCGGCGAAACCTATCGCGTGGAAGAAACCGCTATGCGTATGGCGGCGGGCCTTCGCATGAGCGATGTGAACGTCGTCGCCTTTCCTACGTCTATCTTCGTCAATGTGGATGGCCGTTCGCGCATCCGCCGCATCACGCATCGCGGCACGAACACCTCGCGCCTGGCTCGCATCAACGATGTATCCCGCCGGGTAGAGCATGGCGAGCTGACGCCCGATGAGGCGGAAGCTGCGCTTGAGGCCATTGCTGCCGATTCCGGCTGGCATCAGATGACGCTTATTGCCGCCTATGGCGTATCGGCTGCATCCTTCAGCCTGCTCTTTGGCGGCTCGCTGGGCACGGTATGCATTGCGCTGCTGGCAGGCATGCTCATTCAGACGATGCAGCCGCTTTTTGCGCATCTGGCCATGGGCACGCTGCTGTTCAACTTCTGCGGCGGCTTTATCGGCGCGCTGCTGTGCCATCTGGCCTCGCTGCTTGTTTCCTATGGCGATGTGAATGCTGCAATCATCGGCGCGATCATGCCGATGCTCACCGGACTGCTTATGACCACCGCCGTGCGCGATACGATGTATGGCGATCTCATCTCCGGCATTGCGCGCGCCGTGGAGGCGCTGCTGCTGGCCGGCTGCGTGGCGCTGGGCGTTTTCGTGGGCCTTGAGACCGCCATGATGCTGGGAGGGCTGTAAGTATGTCTGTTCTCCATCAGATTCTGCTGCACTGCATCGGCGCTTTTGGCGGCACGCTGGGCTATGCGTTCCTGCTCAATGCGCCGATGAATACCGTGCTGCCCGCCTCGCTGACGGGTCTGCTCGGCTATGTGATCTATGAAGTCATGTTCAATCTTCTGGGACAGGGCATGATGTTCAGCTATTTCATCGCCACCGTCGTCATTGCGGTCGTCTGCGAGATCGCCGCGCGCGTGATGTACATGCCTTCGACGATATTCCTGCTCACGGCGCTGGTTCCGCTCGTCCCCGGATATACGTTCTATTGCGTCATGCTCTCCATTGTGGAGCACAACGGCGCTGCGGTTGCCTCCTATGGGCTGGAAGCCGTGCAGATCGTCGCGGTGATCGCTGTGGGTGCAGCCGTCACATCGACGCTTTTTCGCGCCCTGACCGTGCGCGCGAGCAGATAGAGCGCCGTTGGCGTGAATGCGCCAGACATTTTTCGGTGAAGAAGGAATCGATGCCGGAAAACAGAAAAACGCCCAGCATGCACAGCAGAATCAGCGCAAAGCGCTGCATGGCGTTTGGACGCATACAAGAGATTCTGCGTGTTATTGTAGAAAACACAAGACGATTTCATGCTTTCAGGAAATTCTTCATTAAATTACGAATCGCCGGTTTTGAGTTGCATCCCGCGCGGCAAAGACCTATAATAGCCGATGGCTTATGTGGTTCCAAAGAAGGAATTTCATGGATATGGGGGAAAACGCAATGAAAATGAAGAAGTGGCAGGTTGTCGCGCTGGCTGTGTATGCGGTCGTCGCGATTGCACTGCTGTTTGCCGCCACGACGGGTACGGCCGGCCTTGAAAACGGCGTGTTCGGCACGGTCTGGTCGCTGATGCCGCCGGTGCTGGCCATCGGCATGGCGCTGATCACCAAGGAGGTCTATCTCTCGCTGTTTGTGGGCGTATTCGCTGGCGGCGTGCTCGCTGCGGGCAGCCTGGCAAAGCCCATGCTGGCTGTGGAGATCACCTTTAACACCATCCTGGAGAAGCTGGGCGACAGCGGCAATATCGGTATCCTGATCTTCCTCGTATTCCTGGGCACGATGGTCGCGCTGATCAACAAGGCGGGCGGCTCGCGCGCTTACGGAAAGTGGGCGAGGGAGAAGATCAAGTCACGCGAGCATGCGCAGCTGATGACCTTCCTGCTGGGCGTGCTGATCTTCGTGGATGACTATTTCAACTGCCTCACCGTCGGCTCCGTCATGCGCCCTGTGACCGATAATCACAAAATTTCCCGCGCGAAGCTGGCTTATATCATCGACGCCACGGCAGCGCCGGTGTGCATCATCGCGCCGATCAGCTCCTGGGCGGCGGCGGTAAGCGGCATGGTTGAGGGTACGAACGGCCTCACGCTGTTCATGCAGGCGATTCCGTATAACTACTACGCGCTGCTGACCCTGCTGATGATCGCGGTCATTTCCCTGCGTAATATCGATTATGGCCCGATGCAGCTGCACGAGGCGAATGCGCAGCTGCATGGCGATATCTATACCACGCCGGAGCGTCCGTACGCGGATATGGAGGAAGAGAAAGTTTCCGCCCGCGGCACGATTGCGGACCTCGTCGTTCCGGTCATTGCGCTGATCGTCTTCTGCGTCGTCTGCCTGATGTATACCGGCGGCTTTTTTGAGGGCGCGGGTATTGTCGATTCCTTCGCCAATTCCAGCGCGCCGACGGGCCTGATGCTCGGCTCCTTCTTCTCGCTGGTGTTCACCTTCATCTACTACATGGCGCGCCGTGTGCTCACCTACAGCGAGTTCGCCGAGAGCCTCGCCGAGGGTTTTAAGGCGATGGTTCCGGCGATCCTGATCCTCACGCTGGCGTGGTCCATCGGCGGCATTACGAAGACTTCCCTGGGTGCGCCGGAGTTTGTCGCGGGCGCGCTGGCGGGCTCTGCGGGCGCGTTTGCGAAGTTCCTTCCGGCGATGATTTTCCTGATCGCGGTGTTCCTCGCCTTTGCGACCGGCACCTCTTGGGGTACGTTCTCTATCCTCATTCCGATCGTGGTGGACGTCTTCCCCGTGGGCAGCGAGATCCTGATCATCGCGATCTCTGCGTGTCTGGCGGGCGCCGTGTGCGGCGATCACTGCTCCCCGATTTCCGATACGACGATCATGGCTTCCACGGGCGCACAGTGCGATCACCTCGTGCATGTGTATACCCAGCTGCCCTACGCGATGACCGTTGCAGCGGTGAGCTTCGTCGCTTACATCCTCGCGGGCTTCATCCAGAATGTGTTCATCTGTCTGGCGCTGGCCGCGGCAATGATGGTCGGCACGCTGCTGGTTATCGAGAAGATGAACAAGAAGCAGGCGGCGTAAACAGAAATTCAAAAGACCTTCCGAAGTGGTTTCGGAAGGTCTTTTTGCATATGCGGCAGATGATGGAAAAGCACGCCGCATCATTTCACCAATGGCATCTCCGTCATGCGCAGCTTCGCGCAGCCATAGGGGATGAGCGCCATCTCGCAGGCGGGCGAAACCGCCCTGCGCGAGGCGGGCATGGCTTCGGGCACGCTGTCGTAGCCGTCGGCCCAGCTCCAGGGAATCTGAGCCATCGCGCAGCGAATCTCAAGCGGCGGCTCCTTGGAGGAGAAGGGAATATCGGCAATGGGCTGCTCGATGACGCGCAGATCCTTGGCGGAAAACCCATAGTTCCAGTCGGATTTCGGGATCAGCTCATAATCACAGTAGGGGAATCTGCGCTCCACGCCATGACTGGTATATTCCTTCATCCGGTACTCGGTATCAATGGGCAGGGAGAACACCAGCGCGCCATACTGCGCCGCAAGCAGGCCGCCAGGGCGGCGAACGAGATGCGGCTCAAAGCGCATGGTCAGTTCCAGCGCCGTTTCGCCCTGCCAGAGGCGGTCAAGGCGGATATGCCCATCGCGGATGACAGCTTTCTTGCCATTCAGGCGAACATCCTTCGCCCAAGCGGGTACGCGGATGGCGAGCTCAAACTGTGCCGGTTCTTCTGCCGCAACGGTGATCTTCGCGCCGGTGCGGAAGGGATAATCGCTTTCTACGTGGATGAAAACAGGCTTGCCGCCGAGATTTGCTTTGAGGCTCACCGGCAGCAGATGCGCGATCACAGCGCCGCGCGGCGTTTTTTGCAGAGAACTCAGCGCGAGCTTCGGCCAGCCCTGCGAGAAATTCGCCGTGCAGCAGCCGTAGTGTGGCTCAAGGCCGAAAAGATGCGCTTCGCTGTTGTTTGTGCGGAAGAAGGATTTGCCCGGGAAGGCGATGCAGGTGACCTGATTGACCATCTGATCGTACTGATGGGCCCACATGTCGTCGGTGAATGCGGCGGGCAGGGCGTTGAAGGCAGCCTTTTCCAGCCTGTCGGCCCATTTGCTCTCGCCTGTGACAGCATAGAGCCATTCATAGGCATACATCAGCTCCACCACGGCGCAAAGCTCTGTGCCTTGCTGATTGCCCAGGCCTGAGAGACATTCATCGCCGGTGAGCGTGCCCACGGCCGTGCCGTTGTATGCTTCCAAAATGGCAAGCAGGCTTTCTGCTTTGCCGGTGTAGATTTCGCCCAGCAACTCGCAGCAAACGGCCTCGTACTTGAGCATCATGCAGATGTTGACGATGTGCGTCTCAAACGTCCATTTGTTCATCGGACGCTTCCAGAGCTCGGTGAAGGCTTCGTATTCTGCGCCCTGCTGGCGAAGAATGCGCGCGAGGGCGAGCATCCAGTCTTCCTTCCTTCTGGCATAGAGATGGATCAGCGGCACAAAACCCTCGTACCAGCGGAATTTTCCCCAGTCAAACAGGCGGATTTCGCCGCTTGAGAGCAGGTCGTAAAGATTTTTCATCGCTAAATACAGCGCGCGCCCGGCCTGCTCATCGCCGGTGAATTCTGCGTGCAGCGCCAGCACCTTTGAGATGAGCAGCACGGCCCAAGCGTCGTATCCGCCGCGTGCGTCTTTTTCGCAGGGGCAGATCCAGCCGTCCTGCTGCTGGCGGGCGATGATGCTGCGCACGTACTTGTTGGCCGTGTCGATCAGCTCCTGATCGCCAAGCAGATGTGCGAGCGGAATGAGCCCGTCGAGCCAATAGGGTACGCGCTCCCAGCCCTCGCAGCAGCCGCCGATCCATGCGCTGTCGCGGACGTCGGGCCAGACCTCGTGCAGATGGCCGGATAGGCCGCGTGCCTGAATCTCCAGCTGGCGGCGTAGCCAGCCCTCGGGGCGGATTTCGCGATAGAACGGCGTGTACATGGGCACAACTCCTTTGCTTATTTGCAGAAAAGGTTGGATCAGATTTTTCTCGTTCCGGCGGCGAAGCGCTCGGCGTCCTCCTTGGCGATGGGATGATCGCTGTAGCGTGCGCGCTCATAGAGCGCGGCGGAATCGCCGGGCAGATTTTCGCGCGCGGTGGAGCTGTGCGCCCACTGCGGATGCTTTTTGAGCAGCTGCGCATAGCGTGCGCGGATCATGCCGGCGGGCGTCTGGGCGTAGACAGCGGTGCGGCGCAGGATGCGCGTACGCAGGTTTACCGTGTGCTCGCCGTCTGCCTCGCGCGTGTCGGATACCTCGTCCACGTAGTCGTCGCTGACGATGAGCACATAGCTGTGCAGGCGGCGGATCAGTTGGCGAAGCACAAGCCGAAGCAGATGCCATAGCCGCCAAAGCAGCAGCGCGCTGCCGGCGATTACCACGATGGCTGTCAGCACGGAGGCGATGCGCTCGAGCGCGATGGCAAGCGGCGAGGGCTCTTCGATGGGCGCAAGCCCGGGGATCATCCCCGCAGGCGGGAGCATGCCGCCCGCGCCCATATCCCGCGAAACGGGCAGCAGGCGCATGAGCAGATCGTTGAGACAGACAAGCGCGCTGCGCAGCGCATGCCAAAGGGACACAACGCCGGAGACGATCGCAGGCGCACAGGCCAGCAAAAGCGCTGATGCGAGGAAAAGGAGCGTCAGCAGCGCGTTGATCCGGCGCACAGACGCAGGCAGGCGATGGCGGCCAAGCGATGCATTGTCCAGGCTGATACCGTTGAACGTGAGCAGCAGCAGCGTGAGATAGAAAAGCGAGAGCGCAGTCAGCGGACCGGCGAGGAAGGGGGAGGCCTCCCTGGCGGCCAGCGAGGTGCGCAGAATCGCCTGCGTGATCAGATGAGAAATGATGCCCAGGAGATAGAATACGGGCGGCGTGGTATGCAGCGTGCCGCGGGATAAGCGCAGCGCGGCAAAGAGCGTGAGGACGCAGGCGGTAAGCAGCAGCGGGGTATGGAGCTTCATGCCGAGCGCCAAGAGGGCTGCGCTGCACAGTGCGGCGGCGACCAGCTGAAATCTTCCCGGCAGGGCAATGCACGCGCCGGCTGCCAGGGCGCACAGCGCACAGAGCGCAAACGCATGCGCGCTTGCATCCGGCGACAGGCCTGCAAGCAGCAGCGCCGGGGGAAAGACGGTCAGCATCAGCATCGCAGGATAGTGAAGCCTGCGGATATAAGCGGTGATGTTCTCCCTCATGCGCCGCCTCCTTTCACCAGATACAGCGAGGCCTGGTTGCCGCTTTGGCGCAGCTGGCGCATCGCCAGATGAATCTCCTCGCTGTCATAGCAGGAGAGGATCAGGATATCCAATCCGGTGTGCTCGCCAAGCTGCTGCAGAAACGTGGTAAAGCTCAGCGTGCGCCTCAGGCGCAGGCGCGCAAAGGCGGAAAGCAGATGCTCCTGCGCGGCGCTGCCCGCCGCAGGCTCCACAAAGGCGCAGGAGGCGTCCTCGCCGATGGGCATGTTCGCGGCAAAGCCGGCTGAGAAGCCGTTTTGAATCGCGCGCACGCACAGCGTTGCCGCCATGGAAATCTCGCGCTCGATCTCCGCTTCCTCGTAATCCATCAGCCGGTCGCCCCATTGGTTGTCCTTTCGCTGTACGTTGAGCACGACCAGCAGACGGCTTTGCGCGCTGAAGTCGTGCAGGCGGATCTGCGCCTCGCCTGTGCGCGCGGTCGCAGGCCAGTGGATATCGCGCACGGGATCGCCGATCTGATAGGGCCGGATGCCGCGGATGAGGAAGGGATCCTGCAAAAGGCGGCGCTGAGCAACGATTTCATTCATCATCTGCTCCAGCGGGCGGGGCAGCTCGCTTTCATCAAGCAGCCGCGGATACACCAGCACGGGCACGCTCATCGCCTGCTCGCGATGCGCCTCGGCCAGACCGAACAGATCGCCCGCCGTCAGCGAGGCATTGCCCAGGTTGTATGCGCCCCGGCGCAGGAATTTGACCTTGTGCCTGCGGCGGATCTGCTGATAGGGCATGAGCATGAACAGGCTGCAATAGTGCGTGTGATCGCTGACGGCGAGGTTATCCTGTCGGCCCAGGCGGATATAGGGCGAGACGCCGCTTTCCACGCGCAGCCAGGGGATGATGAATGGGCGGTCGTTGCGCACGATCTCGATCATCTCGCTCTCCTCGCCCTCAAAGACGGCGGGTTTTGCGAAGGAGCGCGTGCACTGCAGCCCCTTGAGCGCAAAATGCCGCAGCACAAGCGTGCTGAGCAGATACAGCGCAAGGAGAACCGCCAGCAATACGCTCAGGCTCATGCGCGCGCCTCGGTGGGCACGGTTACGCGCTCAAGCACGGAGCGGATGAATTCCTCGCCTGTCATCTGATGCTGGAAGCCGCGCAGGATGATGCGGTGCGCCAGCACGGGCACACAGAGCTCCTTCACGTCGTCGGGAATCACGTAATCCCTGCCGCGGATGGCGGCAAGCGCCTGCGCGCAGCGCATGAGCGCCAGCAGCGCACGGGGGGATGGACCCAGGCGTACGTAGTCGCTGTCGCGCGCGGCTTCGCACAGGTCGATCATGTACTGCATCACGTCTTTGCTGACGGCGCAGGAAGGAATGAGCGCGGCGGCCTCACAGATCTCTTCGCCGCCTGCGACGGGCGCGACGCTTTCAAGCGGTTGGCTGCTTACGAAGCGCTCAAGCAGCGCAAGGGACTGCTCTTTGGTGGGATAGCCCAGCGAGAGGCGGATCATGAATCGGTCCAGCTGCGCCTCCGGCAGGGGGAATGTGCCCTGGGTTTCCACGGGATTCTGCGTGGCGATGACCAGGAACGGCGCATCCAGCGGCCAGGTGACGCCGCCCTCCGTGACCTGGCGCTCCTCCATGCATTCAAGCAGGGCGCTCTGCGTGCGCGGCGTGGCGCGGTTGATCTCATCCGCCAGGAGAATATGGGTAAAGACCGGGCCTTTGATGAAGCTGAATTCCCCCGTCTGCTGGCTGTAAATGCGCATGCCTGTGATATCCGAGGGCAGCAGATCCGGCGTGAACTGCACGCGGGCGAAGGAACAGCTCAGCGAGCGGGCGAGGGACTTGGCCAGCGTGGTCTTGCCTGTGCCGGGCACATCCTCAAGGAGCACATGGCCGCCCGCAAGCAGCGCGGCGAGCACGAGCTCGGTTTCCCTTTCCTTGCCGACGATCACGCGGGCGATATTCTGCGAAAGCGCGTTGGCAAGCTGGCGGATCTCATCGTATTTCATAGCATCAGGCCCTTTCTGAAATGGTAAGTTTTCCTGCTTTTACGATATCACAAAGCGCATGGGCGCGCAAGAGAAGATGCACCTGACAGGCTGGATCCGTGTTTTTTCGGTTTGAAGCGCCGCGTGCGCTTGCTTCTCGGATTCGGAATGTGTAAAATACAAACAGTATGGATGGATATTTTCGGGGCGAGAAGGCCTGGCAAAGCGGATGTGTGAACAGAAATGGAGATGACGATATGAAGCATGTATATGAGCTTTCCCTGCACAGCGATCCGGCCGTATTCCGGCTGAATGAAATGGCGTCCAGGGCATATTATATTCCGTTTGAAAGCGAGGAGGCAAGCGCCGCGCAGCGGGAGAACTCGGCCTTTTTCCATGGCCTTGGCGGATTGTGGAAATTTCTGTATGCGCCGTCCCTTTATGATATGCCGGATTTCTTTGAAGAGGGCTTTGACTGCAGCGGCTTTTCGGATGCTGCGGTGCCGGAGGTGTGGCAGACGCACGGTGCGGACTGCGCGCAGTATCTGACGTCGCCCTATCCGTTTATGTTTGATCCGCCCCATGTTCCTGAAAAGAATCCCTGCGCGGCCTATGTCCGGGATTTTTCGCTGGAGCTGCGGGAGGACAAGAAATACGAGCTTCACCTGGAGGGCAAGGACAGCTGCGCATATGTCTGGCTGAACGGCGCGTTTGTGGGATACGGAGAATGCCCGCATGCAGACAGCGCGTTTGACGTGACGGCATATCTTCGCAAAGGGAAAAACCGCCTTTGCGTGCTGGTTTTAAAATGGTGCACGGGCAGCTATCTGGATGACCAGGACAAGATCCGCCTCTCCGGTCTGTTCCGGGATGTGTATCTGCTGGAGCGCGCAGCCGATGGCCTGACCGATTTCACCCTTCGCACGAAAAACGACGGCGCGGTTTTTGTGGCGGCGGATGCGCAGGCGCCTGTGCATGCGAAAATCGTCAAAAACGGACAGCAGCTCTGCGCGGGATGGCTGGAAGGCGGCAAAGGTGTTTTCCATGTTGATCAGCCGCGGCTGTGGAGCGCCGAAACACCTGAACTTTATGATCTGGTGCTCTCCTGCGCGGGGGAAACCATCCGCGCGCGCTTTGGCTTCAGGGAGGTTCGCGTCAGAGACGGCGTGTTCCAGGTCAATGGCAGAGCGGTCAAGCTTTATGGCGTCAACCGGCATGATTCCTCGCCGGATACGGGTTATGCGGTAAGCGTGGATTTCATGCGCGAAGAACTTGCCCTTATGAAGCGGCATAATATCAATGCTGTCCGCACGGCGCATTATCCCAACGACCCGAGGTTTTACGCGCTGTGCGACGAGCTGGGCTTGTATGTGCTCAGCGAGGCGGATATGGAATGTCACGGCTGCGCCTATGTGGGCGGCTGGAATCGGATCATTGAGGATGAAATGTTTGCGCCCGCCATCCATGACCGTATTGAGCGCATGGTGGAGTCGCTTAAAAACATGATGTGCATCTGCATCTGGTCGCTGGGCAATGAATCCGGCTGGGGCGAAAACCTGAGACGCGAGGCGCGCTATGTGAAGCAAAGGGATCCGGACAGGCTTTTGCATTACGAGGGCTGGTGCGGAGATCCGAATGCCGGAACAGGCATGCAGATCAGCGGCGAGGAGATGGCGTTTATCCGCAGCGTCATCGACTTCAACAGCCATATGTATTCGAAGCTGGAGGACGTCAGGGCGGCGCTCGACAACCGGCGGACGAAGGGGATGCCCTATCTGCTGTGCGAATATTCGCATGCGATGGGCAACAGCTGCGGCGATTTGCGCTTCTATGACGAGATTTTCCAGAGCGATGCGCGCTATGCGGGCGGCTTTGTGTGGGAGTGGTGCGATCATGCGCTGACGCTGAAGGACGAAAATGGCCGGGACTACTTTGGCTACGGCGGCGACTTCGGCGAGCGGATACACAACGGAAATATCTGCATGGACGGCCTGGTCGCGCCGGATCGTGCGCCGCATTCCGCGCTGCTGGAGATGAAGGCGGTGTATGCGCCCGTGCGCGTGCGCATGCCGGATGAAAAGACGATTGAATTCGTGAATCGCAGCGCATTTATGAATCTGTCGCAGTACGATATTTTCTGGAATGTATGCCTGAATGGGCAGGAGGCGGCTGGCGGCAGGATGGACGTTGACTGCGCGCCGGGGAAAAGCGTGCGTCTTGACGCGCCCAAATGGGACTGCGCCGGTCAGGATGGCGTTTTGTATATCCGGGTGCGGCTCAAAGCAGACTGCACATGGGCGGGCAGGGGACATGAGGTCGCTGCGTTTTCCTTTGCTTTGGCGCAGAAGGAACAGAAAGAGCCTTCCTGCGCGCCTGCACCGCAGATTGCGGAAACGGCGTCGGCATTCATCATCAGCGGCGAAGGATTTGCCTATGAGCTGCGCAGGGACGAAGGCGTGCTCAGCCGGATGATGGTTCGCGGGAAGGAGCTTCTCCATGCGCCGATGCGACTGAACTGTTTCCGTGCGCCGACGGACAACGACGATACATTCATTCCGATCAACAACATTGCCGACCGGTGGCGCAGGGCGTTCCAGTTCGGCGATATCGCCTATGCGCAGACGGCTATCCGCAATCTTCGCTGCGAGGCACAGCAGAATGCGGCTGTGATCACGGGCGATTTCATCTTCAGCGTGCCGGGTATGCGTCCCATCAGCCGGGGCAGCGTGGAATTCAGGATTCTGGGCGATGGAACCATCAAAATTGCGCAGCGCGCGAGGATTTCCGGGGAGCTGCCCTATTGGCTGCCGCGCTATGGCTATGCCTTTGCGTTTGCCGGTGCGCTGGAGGATGTGCAGTACTTTGGCTATGGCCCGGCCGAATGCTATGAGGACAAGCGCGCGCATGCGCTGCTGGGCCGGTATGCCTATGTGCAGGATGATCCCGCTGGGGCGTATGAAAAGCCGCAGGAAAGCGGAAGCCATACGGGAACGAAGTGGCTTTCGGCGAAGATTGAGGGCGAGCAGCTCTGCTTTGCTGGCGATTTTTCGTTCTGCGCGACGCGGTATGATATCGTTGAGATGGCCGGCGCGCGCCACAGGAAGGATCTCAGACAGATGGACGGAACGCATCTGTACATCGATTACCGCATGAGCGGCGTTGGCTCTGCCTCCTGCGGCGGCCAGCAGCCCATGCCCGCCTGCCGGATCAATCCCGGCGAGGAAGTCGATTTTACGCTGACAATCGCGCCCACGCTGTAAGCGGAGCGGAAAACGGAACAGTCCCCGATCTGGCTGAGCCCAATCGGGGACTGCTTCTTATTCGGGTAGTGTTCAAGAAATTATAAAGTTTCGTGAGCGTCGAAGGGGGGTATTTGTCACGCGTAAAAGTTAAAAGAGGACGCATTGGATATATTGATCCGCGTCCTCTTTCGGTATCGTTATAGGCCATTAAACAGCAGTTTTCCAGCCAATAAAAACGTGACTCAGTTTGTTTTTCTCCTTCTCGACAACACGGCACAGGCACAAAGCCCCGCAAGCGCGACCATCATAAGCCCGATCCACAAGCTTGGCTGTGAATCATCTCCCGTGTCGGGGAGGTCATCCAACTCGGGCGGTGGAGTAGGGGTTGGTGTGGGTGCAGGATCAGGCGCGACATACGTCGGGATTTCAATTTTTAGTGCGCTGCTCACATTTCCTGCCGCGTCCTTGACGACG
>CAZACE010000003.1:0-20106 GCA_964483255.1 uncultured Oscillospiraceae bacterium | reverse complement strand
TGGGCGCGAATCTGGTGAAGACCTACTACTGCGACGATTTCGAGGAGATCGTGGCGGCCTGCCCGGTGCCGATCGTCGTGGCCGGCGGCAAGAAGCTGCCTGAGCCGGAAGCGCTCGAGATGGCGTATCGCTCCATGCAGGGCGGCGCGCGCGGTCTGGATATGGGCCGCAATATCTTCCAGAGCGAGCATCCGGTCGAGATGGCCAAGGCGATCCGCATGATCGTGCATCACGGCGCGACCGACAAGGAAGCGTACGAGTTCTATCTGGATGCGACGCACGGTGGTTAATCGGGAGCAATCCGCCTGAGGGCGGCGACCTCATCCGCCCTTCGGACACCTTCCCCATAGGGGAAGGTTTATATTGCTGCTTTAAACCGCCGCGAAGCGAAGAAGGGTGCAGGGACAATGTCCCTGCCAGGGGTATGGGGACAGAGTCCCCATGGCGTAACTCAAAAATAAAGGCTGCGTGACCCGCAGCCTTTTTCCAAAAAGAGGCGATAACAATGGTTACTCAGATTCTTTCGATGGTGCTGCCGGTACTGGCGATGATATTGCTGGGCAGAATGTGCGCGACCAAAGGCATTCTCAATGACGAGCGGCACGCGGGTCTCAAGGCGATCATCGGCGATATTCTGCTGCCGGTGGTGCTGTTCAATGCATTTTTCACCGCGCAGTATGACGGCAAGCTGCTGCTGGTGTTCGCGCTGGTGTTTTCCAGCTGCCTGCTGGCGCTGATTGCGGGCTATCTGCTGAAGAAATTTGTGAAGCCGTATGATCGCTATATGCCGCTGCTGATGACCAGCTTTGAGGGCGGCATGCTCGGCTATGCGCTCTATGCGCTCGTCGCCGGCCAGAGTCAGACGGCGGTCTATGCCATGGTGGATATCGGCCAGACGATGTTCGCCTATACCGTGTTCCTCGCTGCGCTCAAGAGCGCGGAGGGCGGCAGGATGTCCCCGAAGGCCATGGTGTCCAACATGGTGCACAATAAGGCCTGCATCGGCATGACGCTGGGCATCGTCCTTGGCGCGCTGGGCGTGCATAAGGCGATCGCGCCGACGGCATTCGGCGCTGTGCTTGCGGAGCTCATCAGCTTCATTACCGCACCGACATCCGCGCTGATCCTGCTGGTTGTGGGCTATCAGCTGAACTTCAGCAAGAAGCTCATGAAGCCGGTTGCCATCACGCTCGCGCTTCGCACGGTGGTGATGCTGGCGATCTTCGGCATGGTTTCCGCGATCCTGTTTGCGATTATCGAGTACGACAAGCTGCTGATGCTCGCGCTGATGCTGCAGTATACGCTGCCTGCGCCGTTCATCATCCCGCTGTTCGCGGATCTTGGGGAAGACGGCGAATACGTCTCCACCTCGCTTTCCATGGGCACGCTGCTGAGCGTTTTGCTGTTCGTATTCGTGGCGGCGTTCAGTCTTGTCGGTTAAGCAGGTAGATACAGTCTGAATATACGAAATTGAAAATTTCAAGGAGGTATAGGTTATGCTGAAGGGAATCTCTCCGATTCTGAGCCCGGAGCTGCTCAAAATCATTGCGGAAATGGGTCATGGCGACGAACTGGTGATCTCGGACGGCAACTTTCCGGGCACCTCGATCGGCAAGAGGTGCGTTCGCTGCGACGGTCACGGCGCTGCCGAGGTGATGGAGGCGATTGTCGCGCTCTTCCCGCTGGATGACTTCGTGGAAGCGCCGATGGCTGTGATGGAAGTGCCGGACGGCATGTTTGAAGGCAACAAGGCGCCCATCTGGGCAAAATTCCGCGCGGCGGCGGATACCGACATGCCGGCGGCGAAGTTTGACTATATGGAGCATGACGCGTTCATCGATCGCGCGAGGAACGCTTATGCCGTCGTGCAGACGGGCGAAACCGCGCTCTATGGCAATATCATCATCCGCAAGGGCGTCGTGCGTCTGTAACGGAATCGCAATACCGGAATCAGGAGGAAAAACGGATCGTCTATCGATCCGTGGGGTGCCGCTGGGCGCTGTGATCTGAAACCGTAACCGGCTGGCTGAAGGAAAATGTCGGCTCGCATATCGTGCGCTGCCGGGCCCGTTTGCTTCAAGGGAGAGCCTTGAAAAGCCGCTGACGTAAATCCAAGATAAAAGCAATTTATAAAAGGCTGCGAAATCCGCAGCCTTTTTTGATATCATTGCCTTTTTGAAGAAAAACGTAACAGATAGTAGGCAATTGTGAAGAATTATTGCCAATATATAAATTGTGTTGAAAAACCTTGACTTTTGGCGGGGGGGGGGGTATACTGTTCAAAACCGGATAGATGACGGCCGATTTGCTTTGTCAGATGCCGGAAAATGATTCGCGTATACAAGTAATTTTTACTACAGGAGAATTTGCGATATGAAAAAGTTGGTTTGCCTTGTGCTCTCGCTTGTTCTGTGCCTGATGATGGCGGCAACCGCGTGTGCGTATGAAGTGAAGGAGCTGGTAGCAAGCCCGGCACTGGGGGCTGGTGATGTCACGGTTAAGGCGATTGTGCTTGCGGGTGCAGACCTGCCTTTCAGCGCTGATAAGATAAATCCGGAGCTGGACTGTGCCTATGGAACGACCCAGATCGGTCAGTATATCAATCAGAAAGTGGATAAAAGTCTGAAAAAGGCATATATCATTCTTGATCCGACGACGTCGGGTGTTAAAGACGGCGTTGAATACAAGGTGAAGTTCCCTAATGCGCTCTTTGACGCGAGCCATGATTCGGTTCAGGTATACTATGCGACCTATAATCCCAATGACAAGGATGCGATTGGTGGCTGGGTCACAAAAAAGGCGGAGCATAATAACCTTATTGGGGACGAAGGCAAAATCGGCATCGTGGCCAATGGAATTCCGCTGATGAATGGCTCTGTCCCGGTTGTGCTCGCCTGGAAGGCGGCTGGCACCAGCGCGGGCGGCGTCGGCCCCAGCACCCCGGAGGGTCCCAGCACCCCGGCTGGCGGCAGCGTGGATATGAGCAATGTGAACATGCCGCAGACCGGCGACGAATCCAACATGATGCTCTGGGCTGCGCTGGCGATGATGAGCGTCGCGGGCCTTGGCCTGATGCTGCGTAAACGCGAAGCGGCCTGATTGAATTTCAAACGATAAAAGGATCGGAGTGTTCCGATCCTTTTTGCATGCAGTAAAAATATTAAAGATTGTCCATGCAGAATTTCGCCGCGCCGATGAGCACCATCTGCGGATTGAAAGTATGCACAAGGCCGACAATGCCCGCGGCAATGTCGCCGATCCAGCCGAATCCGATACATAACGCGAAGCGAAGAAGGGAGTCTGAGGGATGAAATCCCTCAGGCGGGTTTTAGGGCGGCAGCCCTAACGTTTCCTTATGAGTCGTACTCCTCGAACGAGTCCGGCTTGAGGTATTTGCCGGAGGAAAAATGGATCTCCATCGCGCGGGCAAAGACGCGGTAATCGTATTCTTCCAGAGATTTGACAATTGCTTCGTGCTTGGCAATGGATGCGATCAGATACGGCGATTTTTTCTCGAGCTCAAAGCCGGTATCCACTGCCCAGATGGCCTCCATGAGCGAATTGAGCACGCCGTTGTTCAGGCCGCGGAAGAGCGTCATATGGAACAGGCGATCCGCTTCGGTGAAGGCGAGGTAGTTCTCGTCGCCGCTCTCATGCATCTTGCGCACGCATGCGCGCAGCACGTCGATATCCTCTTCTGTCAGCGCATAGAATGCCTGGCGCATGTAGCTCAGCTCCAGCATGCGGCGGATGCCGAACATCTCACGCACGGACTTGTCCTCGCCGCCGACATTAAAAAACAGAATATTCTGGAAGACAAAATCAAGACTGAACTCACGCACGGCCGTGCCGCGGCCCGGGCAGGCCTGCACCATGCCCATCAGCTCCATGCTCTTGATCGCCTCGCGCAGCACATTGCGCGAAACGCCGAGCTTTTCGCTCATCTCCAGCTCCGTCGGCAGCAGATCGCCGGGGCGAAGGTCGTTGCGGATGATATACGCGCGGATCTCGCGGAAGGCCTGAATATACAGCTTATCGTCTTTCTTGATAGTCTTCATCCATCCACCTCAGTCCTTGTAGGATATTTGCACATTTATTATATAGATTTTACAGTGAATCGTCAATGATAATGGCCATACAGATGGTGCAAAAATTGTACTTGTTTGTGAAAATGTAAAGAGTATTCCCAACGGTCAGTCGTGAAGAGATTACAAGCGGTCAGCCGTGAAGATATTACAGCTTTGTTGCAAATTGAAGCAAAACGTGATATGATATACCAATGATATCCTACGGGCATTGTTTCCCGGCGGGGTCATAATACACATAGAAAGCAGAGTTGAACAGTTCCCCATGGAAGATGGCAGTAGTACGTTTATGCTTGTCATGATGCTGGTGATGGTCATTATGTCTGCCTTTTTCTCCGCATCTGAAACCGCGTATTCCTCGCTCAACCAGATCCGACTCAAGAGCCGTGCCGAATCCGGCGACGCTCAGGCCAGGAAGGTACTCGCGCTCTCCAAGCGCTATGATAGCCTCCTGTCCACGATCCTCATCGGCAACAACATCGTGAATATCTCCCTGTCCTCGCTGGGCACGGTGCTTTTCACCAGGATTCTCGGTGGAAGCTACGGCCCGACGGTTTCTACTGTGGTGATTACCGTCGTTGTGCTTATCTTCGGCGAGATCACGCCCAAGAGCCTGGCCAAGGAGATGCCCGAGAAGTTTGCGATCTTCAGCGCTCCGGTGCTGAACCTGCTCATCGCGCTCTTCACGCCGCTGAATTTCATCTTCGGCGCGTGGAAGAAGCTGCTCTCCCGCTTCTTCGGCGGCGGCGAGATCGATGTGGTCACCGATGCGGAGCTGCTGACGATGGTCGGTGAGGCGGAAAACGATGGCGAGCTCACCGATCATGAGAGCGAGCTGATCCGCAGCGCGATCGAGTTTGACGACGTGGAGGTCGGCCAGATTCTGACCCCGCGTGTGGACGTTGTGGCCGTCTCGGATGAGGATACCATGGAAGAACTGGCGCAGACGTTCGAAACGAGCGGCTACTCCCGCCTGCCCGTCTACCATGAAACGATTGACAATATCATCGGCGTCATTCACGAAAAGGATTTCTACGCGGCGCTTCGCAAGAAGCAGACGGGGATTTCCGGTGTGCTCGGCGCAGCGACCTATACCACCAAGACTACGCAGATCTCCGAACTGCTTCGCCAGCTCAAGGAAGAACAGCATCACCTGGCCGTCGTTGTCGATGAATACGGCGGAACGTCCGGCATTGTGACCCTCGAGGATATCATCGAGGAGCTGGTCGGTGAAATCTGGGATGAGCACGACGAGGCTGTTGAGGAATTCCGCAAGCAGAGCGATGGCAGCTGGCTGGTTGCCGGCTCGGCGAGCGTCGCGGATCTTTACGAAGAGCTTTCCATCCCCGAGGATGAGGAAATTTCCTCCATGACGGTCAGCGGTCTTGTGCAGGAGGCGACCAGCCGCCTGCCCAAGGTGGGCGATCAGTTCACCATCGACCGCTACGACGGCGAGGTGACCCGCGCGGCGCATCGCCGCGTGCTTGAGGTTCGCCTGAGGGAGAATCCCGCTTTCGAGAAGGAAGAGAAGGACGACTGATAAACTGCATAATGGGGTCCTGCCTTTCTGGCAGGGCCTTTTGCATGTGTAAAAAGTAAATAATTTGTGTGGTTTCTCACTTTCTTTTTTTGCTGTACTGGTCTATAATAGCGCTGCTAAGAATCCTACATATGAACCATAAGAGGACAATACCATGCTGATTACCGAAAAATCCAAGAAGATTGTACAGCACTATGTGACGTCGAGCGTCTTTTCTTCGAAGGTGCTTCTTAAGTGGCTGGCAATCGCCTCTCTGGTGGGCATGATCGTCGGCGCAATCGCTTCCTGCTTTGGTCATGCGCTGATTGCGGTCAACAATTTCCGCGCGGCGCATCCCATGATCATCCTTGGCCTGCCCTTTGCGGGTCTTGCGATTGTGTTCCTCTATCGCTTTTTTAAGGATCAGGATGACCGCGGCACCAACATGGTCATTGCGTCGATCCATTCCTCCACGGGCATTCCTTTCCGCATGGCTCCGCTGATCTTCGTGACCACGGTGATCACCCATCTGTTCGGCGGCTCCGCCGGACGCGAGGGCGCGGCCATCCAGCTCGGCGGCAGCATCGCCAACAGGATGGGCAAGAAGATGAAGCTGACGAGAAACGACCAGCACATCATCGTCATGTGCGGCATGAGCGCGGGCTTCTCGGCGCTCTTTGGCACGCCGCTGGCGGCGACGATTTTCTCGCTGGAAGTCATCAGCGTAGGCATCATGCACTACAGCGCGCTGGTTCCCTGCGTGACTGCCTCGATGATTGCGCATTTCGTCGCGGACTTCATGAAGATGCCGCCGGAGGTGTTCCCGGTTGCGGCTGTGCCAGAAATTGGCGCGGCGCTGTTTTTCAAAACCGTGCTCATGGGCGTGCTCTTCGGCGTGGTGAGCATCCTGTTCTGCATGATCATGCATCAGACGGAGCACCTGCTGGAGCATCACCTGAAGAATGCCTATGTGAAGATATTCGCTTCCGGATGCGTGATCCTCACGCTGTGCGGCCTGCTGGGCAGCGATATGTATTTGGGCAGCGGCATGGGCATCATCGAGCATATCTTCCATGAGGGGGAGACAGAGACCTTTGCCTTTCTGATTAAGATGATCTTCACCGCGCTGACCATCGGCGCAGGCTTCAAAGGCGGCGAGATCGTACCGTCGCTGACCATCGGCGCGGCATTTGGCTGTGTGATTGCGCCGCTGCTGGGCTTTGATGTGCCGCTGGCGGCGGCGATGGGCATGATCGGCGTATTCTGCGGCGTGACCAATTGCCCGATTACGTCTCTGCTCATCTCCTTTGAGCTCTTTGGTTTTGAGGGCATGCCGTATTATCTGACGACGGTTGCGGTGAGCTACATGCTTTCGGGCTATTATGGCCTGTATCATGCGCAGCGCATCATGTATTCCAAGACTGAAACGCATTTTATCAATACCATCACACACTGAATATAAAACGTTCGGACTCTTGCCCGAACGTTTTTGATTGACAAACGCACTTTGACATGGTATCGTAGTAAATATAATTTTACATCGCAATGGAAGTTCTTAGGGGAATGGCAAGAGCCTGCCGAAGGAGTAAAACTCTCAGGCGTCCGGGTTACGGACAGGGACTAAGAATGGATGTGGCTCTGGAGAAGCTCCTTAACTGGAGTACCGAAGGTGCAAAGCTGGTCTGAGGCCGGTTTCGATTCCGACGAAGCATGTTGATAAAACGTACTTTTCGGGCGAGGCCGATGTCTATTGGGTTCAGCCGAATCTCTCAGGTAAAAGGACAGAGAAGGATCACGGGAAGATTATCTTTTCGTGCCTGTTGTGCTTTCTTTTCCGGGGCAGCTGCGAAATCGCGGCTGCTCTTTCGTTTTATCAGGAAAGGAGAAAAACAAATGATGGCATCCCTTGAAGCGGCGCTGTATCCGGTGGTCGCAAACATCAACAACTATCTCTCCAGCTATGTGCTGATCGTGCTGCTGGTCGCCGTCGGCTTGTGGTACAGCATCAAAACCCGCTTTGTGCAGGTGCGCTACTTCGGTGAGGGCATGAAGAAGGTGTTCGGCAATCTGTCGCTGAAGGGCGGCAGGCAGAAAAGCGGCATGAGCTCCTTCCAGGCGCTGGCGACGGCGATTGCCGCGCAGGTAGGCACGGGCAATATCGTTGGCGCTTCCGGCGCGATTCTCACGGGCGGCCCGGGCGCGATCTTCTGGATGTGGGTAATCGCGTTCTTTGGCATGGCGACGATCTACGCCGAGGCGACGCTGGCGCAGAAAACCCGCATTGAGCGCGACGGCAAGATTCACGGCGGCCCTGTGTATTACATCACGACCGCGTTCAAGGGTAAATTCGGCCGTTTCCTGGCTGTGTTTTTTGCCATCAGTGCGGTGCTGGCGCTGGGCTTCATGGGCAGCATGGTGCAGTCCAATTCCATTGGCTCCACGTTTGAAAATGCGTTCGGCGTGCCCGCCTGGATCATGGGCGTCGTTCTGGTGGTTATCTGCGGCTTCATCTTCCTGGGCGGCGAGCAGCGTCTGGCTTCCGTTTGCGAGAAGCTGGTGCCGGTGATGGCGGGCATCTTCCTCGTGGGCGGCGTGATCGTACTTGCGATCCGTGTGAAGTATCTCCCGGCGACGTTTGGCATGATCTTCAAATATGCCTTTAAGCCGCAGGCGATCATCGGCGGTGCGTTTGGTGCGGCGCTGAAAGCGGCCATCAGCCAGGGCGCAAAGCGCGGCCTGTTTTCCAACGAGGCCGGCATGGGCTCCACGCCGCATGCGCATGCGCAGGCGAATGTCGCTCATTCGCATGATCAGGGCGTCGTGGCGATGATCGGCGTATTTATCGATACGTTTGTCGTGCTCACGCTCAACGCGCTGGTGATCATTTCCACGCTCTATACCGCGGACGGCCCGCTGCATGAGCTGGGCGCCGCCGCGGCGAGCACCACGATCAACAAGGCGAACCTCGCGCAGACGGCGTTCGGCACGATCATGGGCGGCAGCTTCGGCGCAGCGTTTGTGGCGGTGTGTCTGTTCTTCTTCGCGTTCTCCACGATTCTGAGCTGGAATCTGTTCGGCAAGATCAACATGATCTGGCTGTTTGGCGAGAAGAACGAGAAGAAATCCACGCTGGTGTATACGGTGATCGCACTGGTGTTCGTGTTCCTGGGCACGGTGATGAGCAATGATCTGGTCTGGGAGCTGACCGACGCGTTCAACTATCTGATGGTCATTCCCAATGCCATCGCGCTGTTTGCGATGACGAAGACGGTCACGGGTTCGCTGGCGGAGATCGATAAGAAATAAGCTAAAAAAGAGAACCAGGCATCGCTGCCTGGTTTCTTTTTGTCTTATTCCGTTTTTTCCGCCAGCGCGTCATCCGCCACGCGGTAGCCGTCGCCGTCGACGGTGAGCGTGAGCTCGCCGGTGCAGATCGTCTCCTGCGTCGCGGCGTCCATCGCGGCGATTGTGATTGCCGGATTCTTCGCGCCTTCAATCGGCGTCTGATCGCTCCAGACCACGGTCTCGCCGTCGCTGAGCGCCGATGCGCCGACGCTGACATAGGCGCCCGTCAGTGCGTCCCATTTGAGGAAGACGCCGCTGGTGGAGGAGAGCGAGAAGCTTACGTCCATGGGCATTGCATCCTCACCGGTCAGGCTCATGGTGAGCATCAGGCCGGAAAGAGAGCTGTCCTGTGGAGTATAGCGGCGCATGGTGTCGATATAGAGCCTGCCGCCGGAAACGGGGCAGGAGAGCTGCAAAAGAGTCTCCTCCTCGCGGACATAGCCCAGCACGCCGGGCATGTAGTTGGCCAGAATTGAGCCGTAGCCGCCGTTCTGGAAGAAATCGCCCATCTGCGCATCGCGCCAGCTTTCGCGATCCTCGGGGGAGAGCAGGCCGCGCTCGACGATCAGCTCTTCCAGCTCGTCCAGAAACGCATCGTAGCTGTCCTGCAGGGAAAGCAGATCATCGACGCTCAGCAGCGGATCACCCTCGGCGCACAGCGCACATACGGGCGTCAGAGACAGCATGAGCGCGAGAATCAGAAATCGTTTCATGGATTCCTCCTTGCATCCCGAAGGGGAAAATCTCTCAGACAAAGTACCGGCCTCGGATGCATAGCAGCGGAATATGCAGTGCTTTGTCGGTGATGCCACCGGCAGCATGCCGGTTATTTCGTGAAATAGACGATGTCGCTCACGTCGCGTTCGCGCGAGCCGCTGGAGCGGTTGAGCTTTTCGCCGTTTACAACCAGCGTGGTGGAGCCGCCGCCGTCCAGATTATAGGCGATGGAGCAGCCCTGCTCGATGAACACCTGCTGCAGCTCCTGCAGCGTCATGCCCTTCTCGCTCCAGCCGTTGCGCCGGCCGTCTGCGACGATGATCACATAGTGATTCTTGTCCACCATGCCAATCGCGGTACGCGGCTCACGAATGGTATCGTTGGTGGATATAATATACTTATCCGGCAGGGTTGTGGCCTCGCCGCCGTCCACGAGCAGCGGACCGAAGGCGAAGCTCTGCACGACGCCCTCTGCGATGTGCTGCTCGCCCGAGCCCTCGACGTAATCTGCCGCATAGAGGCCCTTGAACGTGCCATCCGCATAGACCAGCAGATGATCACGGGTGGAGGAAGCGCTGCGGTAGAGCATACCGTTGCGGATGATCATGCCGTAGTCGTCCTTGTAGTTGTAGTAGTCGCCGTTGATGGCGAGTACGGCGTCGTGGCGCGCGGCGATATCGCTGGGCGCTTCCACGTTACGCTTGGAATAGGCCTCGCCGGCAAAGGCGGTCTGCATCTGTGTGGGATTGTCGATGTACAGATTGACGATGAAGAAGCGCAGGTCGTGCTTCTTGAAGGCGTAGAGCCACTGATCAATCTGAATTTTGAGGGTGTCATAATCGTAGGTGAGGGTTTGCTCGAGGGTCTTGCTCTCCGGCTCGACGATGGCATGCGCCATGGGCGCGGCGAGGCAAAGCAGCAGCGTGGCGAGAGCCAGCGCTCTGGCGAGGATTTTCATGAGATAGTTCCTTTCTGTGGGAAACAAATGCACTTTTGATAAAGTTGTTCTATATGCGCGAAGCGAAAAAGGGGCAAGGAACGCTTGCACGACTATGCCGGTTTCCCGGGTCGGCAGCCCAACGCGTCCCCGAGAAGAAGCGGCCCGCTCACATGGCGTTGGGCATGAACATGATCACGTCGCTGACGGAGCGCTGCTTGCCGCCGGAGGGCATATTGATGACCTCGCCCAGGAAATACAGCGTCGTGGAGCCGCCGCCGTCGAGGTTGAAGGCGAACTGCGCGCCCTCGTCCAGGAAGAGCTGCTGCAGCTGTGGTATGCTCGCGCCGGTGGAATAGCCGTCGCGGCGGCCATCGACGACGATGACGATATAATGCAGCGGGCCGAGCTGACCGATGGCGGTTCGCGGCTCATAATAGCCCTCGTTGCAGTTGATGTAGAAGGACTTGAGCGGCAGCTCGGCGGCCTGCCCGTTTTCGACCAGCACCGGGCCAAATTCGAAGGTCTGCCAGGTATTTTGCTGTTCGAGCTTGTTGGCGACGAGGCCCTGCTTGCCGGAGCGGTCCGTCTGGGCGGAAAGGTTGCCGTTTTCATCGACGATGAGCAGATGGTGCTTCTTGATATTCTGGCGGCGCAGCACCTCGCCGTTGCGGATGATGACGCCCTCGCGATGATAGCGGCAGAAGTCTGCGTTGATCGCCAGCACCGGATTATAGCGGCCCGCGATATCGCTGACGGCCTCGTAGATGCCGCTGCGGAAATCATCGCCGGCAAACGCGGTGCGCAGCTGGCTGACGTCCGAGAGCTTGATGTCGCACACGAAGTATGTCAGGCCGTCCTTCTTCTTTTGCTCGATGGAGACCTTGAGCTTGTCCGTCTCATAGGAAAGCTCGCCCGGGGCGTATTCCTTGAATTGTGTCTTCGGCTCAGGGGTCGTGCTGGGGTCCGGTGTGGCCATCGCCTGCTCGATGATCTCCTGCTGATCCTGCTGGTCAAAGGCGAGCGCCTGCGCAAGCTCGCTCTGCGGCTCGGGCGTGGGGCCGGGGAGAACCTTGACGGTCTTCTCGTTCTGAATCTGTGCCCACTGAGTAAAGCGGGTCTGCACATCCGGCACGTCGCTGAGCGGCGCGCTGGCGTTGCACATCGTCATCAGCATGATGACGCACAGCAGCGTCATCAGCGTGCGATCCGTGCCGGGCTTGATCGTAGGAATATCAAAATGCCGCTTATGGAAGCGCTGCGCATGTTCGGCGCGGGTCTCCTCCTGCGGCGGCAGGTCGTATCGCCTTGTCGGCGTGCGCCGGAAAGAATCCAGGGCGCGCGATGGCAGTGAGCGTCGTTTCAAAGCGGTTGCCCCTCCCTCGGGTCTACACAAAATATCAGTATTTATTATACTTCTCTTTGCGTGCAGTGTCAAACAAATGCAGGAATTGTCGAAATCTTGCCGCAATTCCGGCGATTGTTTTCCAAAAAAGAAAAGGCGCAGGGAAATTCTGCGCCTCTCATTCGGTTTGCCTGTTTCAGTTTGCTCCGACGTAATCCAATACGCTCTCGTTGGGAATCATCGATTCTTCATAGAGCTTTGTCTTGTCCTCCGGCACCTCGTATCCATACGAGCCCGAATACTTTTCAACCGTGCTCATGCGATAAACGTACAAGCGCTGATAAGGATCTTCCTCAATATAGGGTTCATAGTAATAGTTCTTTGCAGAGGTGTTCTGCGAATGTGCAATCCACGCCTTCGCCTGCTGAGCCGAAGCGGCAAGCGTGACCGACTGGACAGCGTCCCTCGGGCTCACGCTCTGCTCGCTCATCTCCTTGCGGGTATACGCGTAGTCAACCTTGAGGACGACAACATCCTCGCTCTCGGCATAGCCGCCCGTCACGTATTGCACCATTTCTTGTGCGTCGCTGCCAAAGAGCAATTTCAGCACATTCATATCGCCCGGATAAATACTGAGCTGTTTATAGCGCGTTTCACTGGACCCTGGAATCTCAATATTCAGACTGATGTTCAGGAGCGCATCCTGCTGTCTTTCTTCAAGTGTTCGATCCAGGATATCCCACTTCAACACACTGAGCAGCGTGTTCATCGCATCGTCGTCTTTTTCACGGTCAAAGCTTCTGTTCGCATTGCCAAACCGTTCAAAGAACATGTCATTCTCCATCATCGGACTCTGCGTATTGACATACATTCTCGTCACAGCACCGGAATCCAAATGATATTCAGAAATGATGCTCTGTCTGTAGTCATCGCTTTCGACGATGCGCCTGAGGCTGTCCTGCGCCTCGTTGCGCATTTTCCTGTTGGGATAATGGCGATGCACCTTTCTGTCACCCATCTGATAGGTGACCACAACATCGCTGCCGCTGAAGGCGCTGCTGCCGGCAACAAGACCGTTTTCATAGCTGTTCACTTCGCCGTGCATCAGCTCGCACCACGCATACGCAGCGTCCAGCGCTTCATCCGATGTGAGCGTGATGATTTCGCTTGAATTATAGCCGCTTGGTTGATAGGTAATGGCAGTCAGCTTTTCTCTGTCGGGCAGGAAACGATCATAGCCAAGCAGATCATGATGCAGCAGGGCGACGCCAAGCACCAGCACAGCAGAGGACGCCGCCGGAAGATACCACTGTTTCAGAATTCCGCAGAATCGCTGGTTAAAGACAATTCTGCAAAGCAGGAACGTCAGCACTGCGCCAATGATCATGCCGCAAATCAGGCTGGTCTCCGTTCCGAAGGACATCATCACGATCATGCCCAGCAGCGTGCCGCCAGTCAGCGGAAGCACAAAACCCATCAGGCTATGCAGCGGTGCAAACGCGAGCGTATGTTCAGCACGCTCTGTTTTGCGGATCCGATAAAGCACCAGGCTCAATGCAAGCGCAAGCACCGAAACGACGACGCCCGGCCAACATGCAAACTCGGTCGGCTTATAGAAGGTTTTATAGAGCGAGTATGCGGGGGAGAACCGAAGCAGCGCATCCGTAAAGCTGTCTTTGACCAGCGTATGCAGATAGCGGCTGGCAAGATCATACCACAGATAGGCTGTGCATTCCACGCCAATCACCATCATCGCTCCGGCGAGCAGCGCCGCCCAATACGTGCCGGTGAGCACGCTGGCAAGCACGCCCATCGCAAAGCCATAGAAATTGATGACCAGCAGCATGCCGAACTTGGGCAGAAGCACGCTCCACTCGACATATTCAAGCAGACCGTTCAGCGCCACCACCAGCAGATACAGCATGAAATTGATGAGAATCGGCACGAGACACAGCACCACATAACAGGCGCAGCGGCGCAGGAAATCGCGCTCGCGCTTATCGGGCAGCGCCGCGTGCAGCATGCTCTGCCTGCGGCTGAACTGATGGCGCATGAGCATCATCGCCGTCAGAAATCCAAGTCCGCCATAGAGAATGACCATCAATTCCAGATTAAGCGGACGGGTCATAACTTCAACGGACACAGCCTGAGTAAATCTTTCCGCAATCACCTCAGGCGCTGCCGGGTCCATCGCGGCAAGCGTTTCCTTTTCACTGGGAATATGGGAAAGCCCCCAGAACGGCAGCATCATGAATGAAGCCAGGAATACCGCAACGCCAATGAACAGGTTTCGTTTAAGCAGGAAACGGGTAGCACTCTTCTTATTGCTGCGCATATCCACGATCCTCCATTTCCAGAATAAACACTTCTTCCAGAGAAAGCGGCAGGAACTCCATGAAAAGCGGCGCAAGCGCGCTGAGCTTCTTTTCAAGCTCCTGTTTGTCGCCGCGAAGCGTCATCATGCAAAGCCTTCCCTGCCTTTGCAGGCGCAGCGGACTGAACGCGGCGAATTCTTCATCGCTGACCTCACCCGCTGGAATCAGCTGCACACGATGAACGTCGCCAAGCAGCGTATCCAGATCGCCGCTGCAAACCAGCCTGCCCTCGTGCAGGAAGCCGACGCTGTCGCAGATATCCTCCATCTCCTGCTGGTTATGACCGGCCAGCACGGTGATGAGACCTCTGTCTACGGTCTCCTGGCTGAGCATGCGCTTGAAGCTGTCGCGCATCACAGGATCAAGACCATCAAAGGTTTCATCGCAGAGCAGAACGCGGGGATTGAGCGCAAGGCCGAGACAGATCTGCGCGCGCTTCTGCGTGCCCTTGGAAAAGCTGGTGATTCGCTCATTCATCGGCAGCGCGAACCTTTCGCAAAGCGCCGTGAGCTTCTCCTCGCTGTAATCCGGATAATATGCCGCCTGCATTCTGCCCATTTCAGCGATGCTGGCGTTGGGCAGGAATGTCGGATCGTCGCTGAGATAGCAGATTTCCCGCTTTGCTGCCGGATTCTCATAGACAGGCACGTTATCCAGATGAATACTTCCTGCGTCTGCGCGCAAAATGCCGCTCATCACACGCAGAAGCGTGGATTTTCCCGCTCCGTTGGTGCCCAGCATGCCGAAGATATGCCCTTCTTCCAGCGTAAGGGAAAGATCCGTAATGGCTCTCTTTGTTCCAAAGCTCTTGCTGAGCCCCTTCGCAGTTAACATACGTCTTCCTCCTTGTAGACTTCATCTGTGAGTCTTTCGATGGTTTCTCTATCTAAGCCCATTTCACGACAAGTCCTGATGTGCTGTCTGGTTTTTTCCAGCTGCTCGTCGCGCTGTTTCTTTAGCATATCGGCCAGGTCATCGCTGATGAAGCTGCCCTTTCCCGGTACTGAAATGATCATCCCTTCTGCCTCCATGCGGCGGTAAGCCTTCTGGATGGTATTGGGATTGATACCAAGCTCCGTCGCGAGCTGGCGCACGGAAGGCAGCGCCTGACCGGCTTCAATCACGCCGAGGAAAAGCTGTTTGCGAAGCTGCTCAACCAATTGCTCGTACAAAGGCTGTTTGCTCTTTGGATTCACAAGGAACACCTGCACGCCTCCTTTCTGTTTTAACTGTATTAGTACGACTAGTACAGTTAAAGTATATACAAGACGAATGCATATGTCAATACCATTTTTGGAAAACATGGCCGCGATAAGAGAATGGATAAGAGAATGCCGAGCCAAAAGAAAAGGCGCAGGGAAATCTGCGCCGGTATTTGCTTATTTCCAGAACTGCGCTGTGCCGATTCCATCCGGCCAGGCAAAGGATTGATCCGTATCCAGCCAGGTTTTCCCGGTGATGACGCTCTCGCCGCGTGATTTGGAGAGGGCAGACGCGCTTTGCACGAAGCGCACGAGGAAATCCTGATTGAGCGACATCTGCAGGCAGATGATATGCGCCATTGTCGGGCAGAAATCGGCCATGCCGCTTTTTTTGAAGATATCCTTCATGTGCCGGGTATCATAGGCGGTATAGAAGGGACGCAGCGCCGCCTGGTCATGTTCAAGCGTCAGAATGGCGAACGGCGCTGTGCCGGGCACACCATCGTCCATGCAGCCGCAGGAGCCGATGGAATCGATGGTCACATGGCCGCTGCGGATATGGGTAGGATTGTGTCCGTGACCGCAGATGATGTGCGTCGGGCGCTCAAACGTCATCCCGCGCAGCTTGGGCAGGGCGAGCTCCGGCTCGAAGACGGGGAAACGGTCGTCGCCCGGCATCGCATGGCAGAATGTGATGCCTTCGAATTGCAGCTCCATGGGGAATGTGATCTCCTCGGGCATGAGCAGCGAGGCATTGTAGCGCAGGGAGGCGAAGTTCGCGCCGGCGTAGCCGGGATCGCCGGCCATGGCCGAGAGGATGTATCGCTCGTGGTTGCCATGCAGGCAGGTGACGCCTTCGGCTTTCAGCAGCGCGAGCGTCTCCTTCGGGCAGGGGCCGAGGTTCACCTGATCGCCCAGGGAGATGATCCTGTCGGGATTGTGGCGTTTGATGGCCTTCATCACGGCCTCGAGGGCGATGATGTTGCTGTGCACGTCGGCGATAAGCGCGATACGCATGGGCTTGCCTCCTTGATGGATAAATTGAAAGGAATCTTTGTTTATGGTATAATTCTGTATATGAAGCGCCGTTTCCTTTTTTCAAGCGCAATCCTTGTGCAGGGCGTCCGCAGCGATTGCATTCAACGGGATCTGCAGCATACCGGGTGTTTCACGTGAAACAATATCGGGCGCGGGAAACGGGAAGAATGTTTCACGTGAAACAATGGGACGCATCACATGGGAAAATGTTTCACGTGAAACAAAGTGGAGTGAAGGAGCGTGGGTCATGAACATCATCACTGCCAGAGCGCACAGGCTGCTGGAAACCTGCGTGCAGCGCATCGGGGAGAAGCTGGCGCAGGGAGAGCGCTGCATGTTTCTCGTGCCCGCGCAGTATACCTTGCAGGCGGAAATCGAGATCATGACCCGGCTGAACCTCGAGGGTACATTCCTCATCGACGTTCTCTCCCCGGGCAGATTGCAGGGACGCGTGTTCGAGCGCGCGGGTCAGCCGGACAGGGTGATCTTCGACGAGCGCGGCAAATGCATGGTGCTCAGCGAGATCATCGAGCAGGAGAAGGACAACCTCACGATCTATCGCGCGCCTGCACAGCATGCCGCGCCGGGATTGGCGGCGAAATTCTCTGCGCTGATTGCGGATTTCAAGCGCAGCGGGAAAACAGCTGCGGACATCATGAAGACGCTCGAGCAGATGGAAGATGACCAGCGCAAATCGCCCGCGGCGCAGAAGCTTGCGGATGCAGCGATGATCTACGCTGCCTATGAAAGCCGCATGGCCGGCCGGCTGGCAGATGCAGAAGATATCTCCCGGGAGATGCTTTCGCGCATGGAGCGATCCGGGGTGATGGAAAACCAGCATGTGTTTGTCTATGGCTTTGATATGATCACGCCGACGTTTGCGCAGCAGCTTGTGCATATGGCTGTGCTCAGCAAATCGCTCACGCTGGCTGTGGAGACAGACGACAACGGCGCGCCGGATGGACGGCTGTATGCGCCGGTGAATTTCTCGATCGAACGGCTCATGCAGCTGGCACGGGAAAACGGCGTCAAAATAAAGAGAGAGAAGATTGAGCGGGAGCTGGATGCGCCGCACGATCTTCAGGTGATGGAGCAGAATCTCTTCGCGCTGGGCGCAAGGGCGCAGGATGGAGCGCCGGAGCGCATCGAGATGCGCGCGGTCAGCTCCATGCGCCAGGAGGCGCACATCTGCGGCGCGAGAATCCGGCGGCTGATGATGGACGGGCTGGATGCATCCGAAATCGCGGTGGTCTATCCAAAGGGCAGCGCTTACGGCGCGATGATGGAGAATATCCTCGCGCAGTACGGCGTGACAGCGTATGTGGCGGGCAAACGCCCCTCGGGCGCACATCCGCTTTGCCGGTTTGTGACGACAGCACTGCGCGCGGTGACGCAGGGCTGGCGCGCGGCGGATATCAGCGAATGCGTGCTTTCCGGCTTCATGCCGCTTGCGCGCGAGGATGCGGACGCGCTGTGCGCCTATATCGAGGGCATGGAAATCCGGGGCGATGCGTTCAAGCGCCCATTCCGGTTTATAAAGGGAGACGACGAGGCGCAGCTTGCAAAGCTGAATGAAAGCCGCGAGACTGTCGCTGTGCCGCTGGCGGCGCTGCAGAAGGCTTTGTCCGGCGCGAAAACGGCGGATGAGACGATTGCGGCGGTGCTTTCCCTGCTGGAAGATGTGCATGCGTTTGATACGCTTGAAGAGATGCGCGCGCAGCTGCAGGAGGCAGATATGCACACCGAGGCGGAGGACTGCGCGCAGGTGTGGAATCTGCTGATGGAGACGCTTGACCAGCTGCATACGCTGCTGGAAGGCGGCAGCGCATCGGGATCGCTTGTGCTGCGGCTGATGGAGAGCGGCCTTTCCGCGCTGGAGCTGGCGGCGCTGCCCCCGGCGGACGGCGCGGTGATCTGCGGCGAGATCGGCAATGTGCGCACGGCGGAGGTGAAGGTGCTCTTCGCCCTGGGCATGAACGACAGCGCGGGAACGGGCGGATCCGGACTGCTCACCGAGCAGGAGCGCGAGGAGGCAGCAGGGGCGACGGGCGCATATCTGGGCATGAGCCTTGCCGAGCACGCCGCGCTGGAGCAGCTGGATATCCTCAAGGCGCTCTCGGGCAGCAAGGAGCGGGTGATACTCTCCTATGCGCTGGCGGATGAAACGGGCCGCGCGCTGCGCGAAGGCAGCGCGGTGCAGGCTTTGCGGCGGATCTGGCCGGATATGCCGGTAACGGGCGGTCTTGTCGGCGAGGAGCTTGAAATGATGCTCAGCGCGCCGGATGCGGCGATGGAGGCGATGAGCGTTCATCTGAGCGCGGCGGCGGATGGCAGGGAAGCGCTTGGCAATCGCTACGCGCAGGCATATGCCGCCATCGGCAGAAGCGAGCAGGGCAGGGAAAAGCTGCTTGCCGTCACGCGCAGGCTTGGCGAGCAGGCGGAAAAGAAGCTGGAGCGCACGCAGGCGCGCACGCTTTACGGTCGTCCGGTGATGAGCGTATCGCGGCTGGAAACGTTTGCTCAATGTCCGTACAGGCATTTTGTGCGCTACGGCCTTTCCCCGCAGGAGGAACTAAAGCCCGGCGTGGATCGCGCAGAGCTGGGCACGCTCTATCACGAGGCGGCGGAGCAATTCACCCGCGCGATTACGCAGATGCCGGAATTCCCGAATGTGGACGAGGCGACCTGCACGCGCATCATGGATGAGGCGGCAGCGCCGCTGATTGCGAAATGGAGAAAATCGCCGCTGGGCGAGAGTGAGCGCGGCGCGGCGATTGCGCGAAGGATCACGAAGACGGCGCACAGGGCGGCGAAGAACATCGCGCGCCAGCTATCGACCAGCCGCTTTGTGCCGCTGAGATTTGAAATGGTCTTCGGCAGGGGCGGCGCAGCGCCGGTGGTGCTGGAGCTTGCGGATGGATCACATGTCTATCTGCAGGGCAGGATCGACCGCATCGACGTGCTGGACGGGGAAACGAAGCATATCCGCGTGATCGACTACAAGTCCGGCGTGAAGAAATTTGATCCGACGATGGCGTATTACGGTATTCAGCTGCAGCTGCTTTTGTATCTGGCGGCGGCGATGGAAAGCACGCCGGACGCGCAGGCGGCGGGCTTCTTCTATTGCAGGATTGCCGATCCGACGGTGAAGAGTGAATCGCGGATCAAGGAAGAGGTTGAAAAGCAGATCGCGAAGAAGCTGGCCCTGGCGGGCGTATCGCTCAGTGACGTGGAGATTCTGCGCGCGCAGGACGAGCGGTTTGCCGCGATGATCACGCGCGATGGAAAGCCGAGTGCGCTGTACAAGGCGTCGATGACGGACAAAGAGGGCATGGACGCGATGATCTCCTTTGCCAGGGACAAGGCGACGGAGCTTGCAGGCGGCGTGTTCTCCGGCGTGATCGAGGATTATCCGGCGGCGCACGGCGCGTATCTGGCGTGCACGTATTGCGATTATGCGGCCGTGTGCGGGTTTGATCCCACGAGGAAGGGGAAGAAGCGGCTTTCAAGTAAGAGCGTGGAGGATCTGAGGCAACAATAGGG
>CAZACE010000002.1:14247-22418 GCA_964483255.1 uncultured Oscillospiraceae bacterium | reverse complement strand
TTGGGGAATTGTGTAACGGCAGCACCTACGACTCTGACTCGTATTGTCTAGGTTCGAATCCTAGTTCCCCAGCCATAAGCCTCCATGGTCAAGCGGTTAAGACGTTGCCCTCTCAAGGCAAAATCAGGGGTTCGATTCCCCTTGGAGGTGCCAGATACCCACGCTGAAAAGCGTGGGTTTTTCTTTTTTGTAAATGAGTATTGCTTGCTGGTGAAGTTGGTGTTGGCGGCGATCGCCCTACGGGCGGGATCTCATCCGTCGTTCCCTCGGACCGACTCCTTCCCCATAGGGGAGGGCGAAGTTTGTTTCCACAGGGCGTCTTTAAGCAGGCGCGAAGCGAGCATGGGGAGTCTGAGGGGCGAAGCCCCTCAGGGGTTGGGACGGCAGTCCCAAGTACTTGACAGGGGAAAATGCAGGCATTACAATGAAGATGATGAGAAAAAGCGAAAGGATGCGCTTAAGAATATGAAAATTGCGGTTGCGGGCACGGGCTACGTAGGCCTGTCGATTGCGGTGCTGCTGAGCCAGCATCATCAGGTGACGGCGGTGGACGTGATTCCGGAGAAAGTGGAGATGATCAACCGCCGGGAATCGCCGATTCAGGATGCGGAGATTGAACGATATCTGGCACAGAAGGATCTTGACCTCAAGGCGACGCTCGACGGCGAGAGCGCCTACCGGGAGGCGGAGATTGTGGTGATTTCCACGCCGACGAACTATGACCCGAAGATGAACTACTTTGATACCTCAAGCGTGGAGAGCGTGATTGAGCAGGTGAACCGCGTCAATCCGGATGCAGCGATCGTGATCAAATCCACGATTCCGGTAGGTTACACGGAGAGCATCAGCGCAGAAATGGGCGTGGACAATGTGATGTTCTCGCCGGAATTCCTGCGCGAGGGCAAGGCGCTTTACGACAATCTCTATCCCAGCAGGATCATCGTGGGCGCGAAGAAGGAGAGCGAGAAGATGCAGAGGGCAGCGCGCGTGTTTGCGCAGCTGCTCAAGGAGGGCGCGATCAAGGAAGACGTGCCTGTGCTCTTTACCAGCCCGACGGAGGCGGAGGCTGTGAAGCTGTTTGCCAATACGTATTTGGCGCTGCGGGTGAGCTTCTTCAATGAGCTGGACACCTATGCGGAGGTTCGCAATCTGGATACACAGGCGATCATCGAGGGCGTATGCCTGGATCCGCGCATCGGCAGCCACTACAACAACCCGTCCTTCGGCTACGGCGGATACTGCCTGCCCAAGGACACCAAGCAGCTGCTGGCTAACTATGACCGCGTGCCCAACAACATCATCGGTGCGATTGTCGATGCAAACAGGACGCGCAAGGACTTTGTCGCCGAGCGCATTCTGATGAAGGCCGGATTCCCGGAGAAGACGCACCCGATCGTGGGTGTATACCGCCTGACGATGAAAGCGGGCAGCGACAACTTCCGCCAGAGCAGCATTCAGGGCGTAATGAAGCGCATCAAGGCGAAGGGCGTTGAGGTTATCGTATACGATCCGACGATGAAGGAGGAGCGCTTCTTCAACAGCCTGGTGATGCGCGATCTGGATGCATTCAAGGCAAAGTGCGACGTCATTATTGCGAACAGATATCATGAGGATCTCAGCGATGTGATGGATAAGGTCTACACGCGTGACCTGTACAGAAGAGACTAAAGGAGAATACAAGGGGCGGATGCGCTGGATGGCGCATCTGCTTTTTTCTGTTTTGGGGGTTGACGGAGTGCGATATGGCGGCTATAATGGGAACAAACGTTCGCATTTAATGCGAACGAAAGGGAAAGGAGAAGAGGATGGCGTTTTCCTGTATATTGTATTGGAAGGGGGAATGTGACGGATGCGGAGGATGCATGAAGGGAACATACGGAGCACAGCGGGAGGAAATGGCATGAGCAGGAAAGACATCCTTTGCAGGGTGCGCATGCAGGTGAAGCTGGTGCGCACGCTGAGCGAGCAGATTCGGGAGATTTCGGGGGACGGGCTGAGGAGCCTGCGGCTGGACGGCGCGCCGAGGAGCGGCGGCATATACCGGGGACTGGATGCGCGGATGGAAAAGAAGGACGCGCTGGAGCGGATGCTGCGCAGGGAGAGCGAGCTGCTGCGCGAATATGAAAACGAGGCGCGCAGAGAAATGGACGCAATGAAGCCGGAACACTACGCGTTTGCAGCGATGTATTACATTGCGGGATTCTCCCTGGAGGAGACGGCAGAAGCACTTGACCGCAGCGCGAGACAATGTGCAAGATACAAGCGGGAGCTTGAGGCGGCATGAAGTGTCACAAAGCGTCAGCTTGCGAAAGCGCGGGCAGGTATGCTATGATATACTCACGAAAAGAAAGGGCAGGACACAAGCGCGACTGCTGCATAGGATTGGGGAAAGCGCCGCTTCCGGAAGGAGGCGGTTTTTGCTTAATAGGAAATTGCGCGAAACTGCGTGCAGCGAGCACCGAATGACTTATTATATGTAAAGTTTTTCGGAAGTTGGGGCGGCCACTGGCCGCTTTTTTGCTGCCCTGAATGAGGCGGGAAAGGGGGAATAAGAGTTGGGCAGGCTGTCAGAGGAGAGGAAGAAGAAGGTGCTTTTAGCATACTTTGAGGAGGAGCTGGAGCCGGATGAGATTGCGCAGCGGATGGGGATTTCGCACAGAACGGTAAGGAACGTACTCAGCGACAGGGAGATGCTTGAGCCCTATCGCAAAAGGAGTGAAGCGGCAAAGCTTCGGGCGCAGATCTGTGTGAACGAAAGCGCAGAAGAGGCGGCGCGCAGGCAGGCGCAGCTGCTGCGGGGCGAAGAGACGCAGGAGCGGGTGCGCCAGCAGGCGGCGAAGGACATCCTGGATCGTGCCGGCGTGAGGGTACCGAAGGAAGAAAAGAAGGAGATCAGGATCACATTTACGGCGGGCATGCCAAAGCTGGGCATGCCGGGGAAAAGCGGTGAGGAGAAGTGAATCTGGAACTTAGCTATGAGCCGACGGACAAGCAGAGAATCTTTCATGCGAGCGAGGCAGACGAGGTGCTCTACGGCGGGGCGGCGGGCGGCGGAAAGAGCTACGCGATATGCTGGGATGCATTCATGCGGCTGATGAAGTATCCGGGGACGCATGCGTATCTGTTCCGGCGGACATATCCGGAGCTGGAGATGACGCTGGTGAAGACGATGCTCTCCATCGTGCCCAAGGAACTGGGCAAATACACGGCGGGCACGCACGAGATGAAGCTGCACAATGGCAGCGTGGCGCACTTCTGTCACCTGAGCAATGAGGGGGAAGGGCTGCTCAAATACCAGGGCGCAGAGATACACTGGCTATACTTTGACGAGCTGACGCACTTCACGAAGGGGATGTACGACTACCTGCGCACGAGGCTGCGGGCGGAAAAGAAGCTGGGGATTGTGCCCTGCGTGCGCAGCGCAAGCAATCCTGGCGGGCCGGGGCACGCCTGGGTGAAGGCGCGATTTGTAGACAGCACGGACTGCGGGCGGGAAATCCGCGAGATCCCGGTGAAAAGCGAAGTGCTGGGCAGCGTAAGCGTGCGCAGGGTGCAGTACATTCCGGCGCTGGCGACGGATAATCCGCACATTACGAAGGACTACATCATTGAGCTGGAGCAAAAGCCCAGAGCGCTGAGGGAGGCACTGCTGCTGGGCAAATGGGACGCCTTTGACGGACAGGCATTCCCGGAATTCACGGACGATCCCAATCATTACGAGGACGGGCGATTCACGCATGTGATTCGCCCGTTTGCCATTCCATACCATTGGCCGCGGTACGTGAGCTTTGATCACGGATACACGCGGCCGTTTTCGCTGGGCGTATGGGCTGTGGACGAGGAAGGACGGGTTTACAGATACAAAGAATGCTATGGATGCGTGGCGGGCGAGGCGAACGTGGGCGTGATGCTATCGCCGGGGGAGATTGCGCAGGAGCTGGCGAGCCTGCTCGCGAGCGAATTTGAGGACGGATTACGGCCTATGGGGATTGCGGATCCGGCGATCTGGGACAGGAGCCGGGGAATGAGCGTGGAGGAGCAGATCCGCAAGGGATTTGGCGGCGTGACATTCCGCAAGGGCGACAACACGCGATTGCCGGGCAAGATGCAGCTGCACGAGCGGCTCAAATTCGACGAGGACGGAAAGCCGATGCTCTATGTATTCGAGAACTGTCGGGACTTTATTCGGACGATTCCGGGGCTTATTTACGACAGCAAGAAGCCGGAGGACATTGACACGAGCGGCGAGGATCACATTTACGACGAGACGAGGTACTTCCTGATGAGCCGGCCGATTGCGCCGAGGGCGAGGATGGAGAGGAAGAAAGCGAAGGGATTTGATCCGCTGGCGGAGTGAAGGATTTTGCCTGCGGCGCAGTTACGAGCTGGGGGATACGCGGTGCGCTGGGGATACGCACTGCGCTGAGGGATACGCGCTGCGCTGGGCCCAGAGGGAGTAGGGGGAATTCAGATTTCCCCCTAACTCCCTCTGGACTCCCATACCCCTTCTGAAACGCCTGGGAGGTATACGCACTTGGAAGACCTAAGATCCGTTTACAATAAGCGCGGGCGATCAAGTCGCCACTTGATTTTTCCGCTTCGAAATGGGGCTATATGAGCAGGTTTGAGGATCAAAACGTCATTCAGTGGGGCGGGGCTTTGCTCCACACGAAAGACAAGCTGCTTAAAGCCGGCGCGAAGCGTAATGGGGTTCGGGGATACAATCTCCGAGAAAGGAGCTTTGATGAAGAAAAGAAGTATGGGCGATGTGCGCGAAAGCGAGCTGCGCGGCATTGAGCAGCCGATGAGCGCGAAGGAGCGGGAACTGCTCAGAAGGGGTTATGCGCTGTTTGAGAATTTTCACGAGCAGCTGCGCGAGGAGCACGAAGAGATGCGCGATGCGCGCAGGATGAGGCAGCTGAGGCAGGACGAACGCAGCGGCACGAGCCCGACGATGAGCACGCTGAACAGCTGTGTGGACAATGTGGTGGCGGACCAGATTGACAACATGCCGCAGGCGATGATGATTCCCGAGCGGGAGGAGACGATGCAAAGCGCGGAGGAGATGACCGACGTGGTGGGGTTTGTGCTCTATCACGCAGGCTGGCCGGGCAAGTATCAGAAGATCATGGAGGACGCCGTTGTGACGGGCACGGGCGTGGCGCAGGTTTTCTGGGACGATGCCGCTCAGGACGGCGAAGGCATGGCGAGCGTGCTGTGCTGGCATCCGGAGGATTTCTACCCCGATCCGATGTACGAGGACATTCAGGATGGGCGCGCCTGCTTCAAGGCGACGCACACGACGGTCGGCTGGGTGGAGACGCATTATCCGATTGCAAAGGGATTTGTGGCGAGCGACGAATACGCACGCAGGGACGAGCAGGCGATGACGGAAGCACCGGGCGGGGACAGCAAGGTGACGCTGATTGAATTCTGGTACAAGCAGTTTGATCCTGCGGCAAGGCGCAGCATCGTGCACATGGCGCAATTCGCGGGCGGTGCGCTGCTTTGCAGCACGGAAACGGGATTCGGCTTTGAGCTGGAGGAAGGCGAATACGCGCAGGGCGTATATGCGCACGGGCTATATCCATTTGTACTTTACCGCTACAGGGACGTATGGCGCAGGCCGTTCGGTTCGGGTTTGATTCACGATTACCGGCAGACGCAGATCGCGATTGACCGATACGCCAAATACATCGACGACAATGCGCGCGAGAGCAGCGTACAGCGGCATTTTATTCGAAGGGGCAGCGGCGTGAACGCAGACGAAGTGGCAGACATGAGCCGGACGGTGATCGAATGGGACGGCAGCGACATTCGCGAGGTTTTGCAGACCGTACAGGCACAGCCGCTCAACAGTCAGGTTTACCAAATGATGCAATACATGGCGGACGCGATGAAGCAGGACTGCGGCCAGAACCAGTTTGCGCGCGGCGAAGGCGGCCTGAACGTAACGGCGGGCACGGCGATCAATGCACTCCAGCAGGCGGGCAGCAAGATTGCACGCTGGCACACGGAACGATTCAAAGATGCATTCCGGGAGATGGTCGAGATGATCATGTGGGTGCTGAGCGAATACATGGAGCCGGGCCGCAAGCTGCGCATTGTCGGCACGCGAGACAGGCTCGTGGAGCTGATTGCGGCAGATGTGCGCATGGACGTTGTGCCGCGTCCGGCATACACGGTTCGCGTGCAGGTTCAGCGCAGCAACCCGGACGAGATTGCCAAGGACAACGAGTTCCTTCTGCAGGCTGTACAGATTTGCGCGCAGGCGGGCACGCCGCTGCCGGCCAGCGAGGTCATTCGTCTGATGCAGGGGCAGCGGATCAAGGAGAGCGTGCTGCGGGCGATAGAGAACGCGGGGGACGAGGGAGACGATAGGGCTGCCGCCCTATGACCCGCTCGGGGACATTGTCCCCGAACCCCTATTACGCTTCGCGGCGGTTTGAAGAGGATGGGGAGAAGGCGAACTGCGTTCGCCTGAGGGCGCGGGAAAACGGGAATACATCGGAAGCAGCTTAGTTGTTTGCGGCCGAAGGTTTTCAAAGGCGAGCGGAAAGCCCTTTGGCGGGGAATGGGGCAGAGCCCCATGCTCCGTGAATTGAATTGGATTCAGCAACACCCCGAAAGGGTTTGCAAATAAAGAGAAAGGAGAAAAAGCGATGGAAGAGATGATGATGGAGAATGTGCCGCTGAGCGCGCAGGAGATCACGGGCGAGCTGATGGAGGACAGCATGACCCGGGAGGCCAAGGAGGCGCAGGAGCTGGAGGCGGCGATCCGCGAGGGCATCGGCATGCTGTTTGAGGATGGCTGGACGGGCGAGGAGCTTGGCAGCCTCTCGCAGGACGAGGGCGTGCGCGCAGACGTAGCGCAGGGCAAGGATCTGGTTCGCGCGGCCTGCGCATATCTGCGCAGGCAGATGGCGGCTATGGCACACATGCCGCGTAGGCGCGGCGTGCCGGTAACGCGCGCGAGTGCAGCGGGCCACGTGGCGCCGGGCGACCGCATTGAGGAGATGAGCGACGCACAGTTCGACGAATTCTCCAAGAAGGCGCGCGCGGCGGCGATGATGGGCAGGAAGGTCAGGATGTGAGACGGGGAGACGATAGGGCTGTAGCCCTATGACCCGCCTGGGGATGAAATCCCCAGACCCCTTTCCGCTTCGCGGCGGATTTAAGGGGAAGAGCAATTTTTGCTGAAGCGGCTTCAAACAGCCGCGAAGCGAACATGAGGAGTCTGAGGGGCGAAGTCCCTCAGGCAGGGTTTGGGGGCTGCGCCCCCGAGAAAGGAGATTGAGAGATGGCGTATACGAGCGAAAACACGAACATGACGGCAAGCGGCGGCCTGACGCCCGGCATGCAGACCTATTACAACAGGGAGCTGCTGCGCACGTTTGAACCGGAGCTGGTGCATCTGCAGTTTGGTGACGAGCACAGGATGCCGGAAAACAGCGGTCTTGTGATGAACATGCGCAAGATTATTCCGCTGGAAGCAAACACGGCGACGCTGAATGAGGGCGAGCCGGGCGAGAGCGTGATGCTGACCGAGACGGAGGTGACGGTGAAGCTGGAGCAGTACGGCGAATATGCCCGATGCACGGACAAGCTGGATCTTTCTCATCTGGACATGAACATTCTGCGCAAGACCAAGCTCTTTGGTGATGCGGGTGCGCGCAGCATTGATGCGGTTGTGCGCGAGGAGCTGGCGACCTGTACGAATGTGATCTACGCGAACGGCAAGACCAGCCGCAGCGAACTGACCAGCGAGGACAAGCTGAGCACCCGCGAACTGCGCAAGGCCGTGCGTAAGCTGAAGAAGGCGCATGCGCAGACCTTTGGCGGCTACTACATTGCGATTGTCGGTCCGGACACGTTCTACGACCTGCAGGACGACGAAACGTTTGTGGCTGTGGCGCGCTATCAGGACAAGGAGGCTGTGTACACGGGTGAGATCGGCAGGCTGTTTGGCTGCCGTATTGTGGAGACCACGGAGGCAAAGATCTTTGAGGGCGCGGGCGCGGACGGCGGCGATGTGGCGAGCATCATTGTGCTGGGCCAGTATGCCTACGGCTACACGAGCTTCAAGGGCGCCAAGCCGCGCGTGATCGTGAAACCGGCGGGCAGCGCGGGTACCGCTGATCCGCTGGCAGCCTTCGGTCTGGTCTGCGGCA
>CAZACE010000002.1:8683-14237 GCA_964483255.1 uncultured Oscillospiraceae bacterium | reverse complement strand
GCAGATCAGCACCGTGGGCTGGAAGATGGACGGCTTTGGCGTGAAGATGCTGCAGCCGGAATACGCTGTGCGCATTGAGTGCGGCTTTACGGCGTAAGGCAGTACGTGCTGCGCTGTGCCCAGAAGGATGAGGGGGACTTACACAGTCCCCCTACATCCCTCTGGACTTCCTGTGAACGCTGGGGAGGTATACGCGGCTTGGAGAAACTAAGCTTCGCTGCTGGTGAACGCGGGCGATCAAGTCGCCACTTGGCTTTTGCGCTCCGAAACGGGGCTATATGAGCAGGTTTGAGCATCAAAGCATTCTTCTGCAGGGGCTCTGCTCTGCCCGAAAGACAGGTTGCTTGAAGCTGGCGCGAAGCGAAGAAGGGGTCCGGGGATGAAATCCCCGGGCAGGGGTTTGGGGATGCAATCCCCAAGAAAGGAGATTACAGACGATGGCGATCAAGACGAACACCACGCAGACGATCGAGCGCACGAGCAGCGCGCTGGCGGTCAAATGCGAAATGACGGAAAAGAACATGGACAAGCTGCTTGCGCAGGCAGGCTGCGCTGGCTGCCAGAAGGAGAAGGTGATGCTGCCGCTTATGCCGGGCAGCAAGGACGACGTACAGTACATCGGTCTCAATGGCGTGGACTTTTACTTTATGCGCGGCAGGAGCGTGGAGCTTGCCAAGCCGCTGATTGAGATTCTCAAAAACACGGGCAACCTTTAACTGAGGATTGGGGGCGGGACAATGACGCTGGCAAACATTATGACGCTGGCGCTGCGGCAGCTGGACGAAGCGCCGGAAGATATCGCGGAATATGAGGAGCTGTTCAGAAGCTACGCCAACATGGGCTACATGATCGCGATCCGGCTGTTTTTGAAGCCGCGGGAAACCTTTGTCCTGATGACCGACGAGGAGGGGCGCGCGGATACCCGCGCGCTTCCGATTCGTCGGGTGGTTGGGGTGAAGAGCGCGCAGGGACGGGAAATCGGCTTTGACCTGGCGGCGGACGGCGCGGCGATTGAAACGGGCGAAAGGGAGACGGAAATCAGCGTGCTGTGCGAAGTGGAGCGGGATGCGATGATGAATGCGACGGACGAACCGCAGCTGCCGCAGTATGCACATGCGGCGCTGGCGGACTACATCTGTTACCGGCATCTTTCCAGCGGAAATCTGAGCAAGCAGAGCCGGGCAGAATTTTTCCGGCAGAGCTTTTATCAGCAAATGCGCGCGCTGACCTATGAGGGCGAGGGCAGCGTGAGGCGGATGAAAAACCTGTACGCGGTGACGGACGGGCGATACCGGCGATAAGCGGCCGCGGCGCGGATTTTTGCGTGATTTTCGATGATACAAGAAAGAAACGGAGGAGAGCGGATGGCGAAGGGACGACATGAATCGGAGAGCCGATTCAGGGGGAGTTTCACGATTCCCACGCCCAAGGGCGTCTATCAGGCGGCGGGTGACGCGAATGTGAATCCGGACTACGCCTATCGCGCGGAGAACATGCGCACGCAGCGAGGGCTGCTGGCCACAAGCTATGGCATCAGTCGTGCCTTCCCGGCGCTGGGCGCGCCGATTGAAACGCTTGAAAGATTCTACAGACGGAGCAGACCGGATGATCCACAGGTATTTGTTGCAGGCGCAGGCGGCGCGATTTACACCTACACGATGGGCACGGAAGGATGGATCAAAAGGGCTGAGGGGTTTGCGTCGGACAGATGGAGCTGCGTGACCTATGAGACGGGCGCAGACGGGAATACGGTGGATTTGCTGATCATGAGCAATGAACAGGACGGCATGGCGGTGATCTACGGCGATGATCTCCGGGTGGAAAAGAAAAAGCTGGCGCTTGGAGACGATTATGCGGATGTGCGCTTTGCGCAGCTTGGCAGGCATGCCGAGCGCATCTGGGGCACGGGCGCGCCGGGCTATCCGGACGCCGTATTCTATTCCCGGGCGTATGATCCATTTGACTGGACGAGCGAGCCGAATACGCCGGAGCTGGGCGGCGGCGTGATCAATCAGCCGACATGGGATGGCGACGCTTTCATGGCGCTGAGCCCGTTTGGCGGCTATCTGCTGGCGGTGAAGGAGAGGACGGTTTTTGAGATCCGGGGCAGCGATCCTTCAAATTTCACGATCACGAAGGCATACGGTGCGGACGGTCCCGTACAGGCGCGGACGATCTGCACGGACAGGATGCAGATGCTCTTTCTGACAAGAAGCGGCATGGGCCTGTACGATGGGGCATCGCTGGAAATTCTCTCCCGAGACGCGCTGTATGAGACGATGAGCATGCGCATGGAGGGTTTGGAGGGGGCGGCGACAGCATGCCTTTGCGGACAGGTATACTATCTGGCGCTAAGCGTGAAGGAAAGCGACGGCGACGTGCTGACGCAGAACAACACGGTGATTGAATACGACACGGAGCGCGGAACGTTCATGATCCGAAAGGGAATACGGGTCAGGGACTTTTTCGTGATGGATGGAAGGATATATTTTACGCGGGCAGATGCGCCTTACGAAGTGCTGCTCTACAACGACGAGAGAACGGGCGGCTATTTGGGCGAGCCGATGAAAAGCATGTGGGAGACGCCCTGGCTGGACATGGGCAAGGCGATGATCAAGCGGGACTTCGTGCTGCGATTTACGGCGGATGCGGACGAAAACGATGTGCCGCTGAAATTGACGATTGCTACAGACAGGCGGGAGAAGGCAAAGACCATTCTGCTTAGCCGCAGGCGGACGGATTACCGGGTGAAGATTCAGCTGAGCGGAATGCGCGTGAGGCTGAAAATCGAAAGCGGAGCGCGTGCGGCGGGATGGCGGATATACGGCGGCGTGCAGGTGGAATACAGCATGGATGAGGAGTGAGGGCGGAATTGAAGCAGCCGAGGGTGCCGGAATACCGAAACGGCGAAGATATTACAAAATACATACACACATTGATTCTGTTTCTCAAGGATTTCTGCCAGGAGACATGGATGCAGGGACGGGCGCAGGAGAAGGCGATCAGCGGGATCTTATATCAGGTGACAAGCGTGAACGGAGAGACGGACGGAGAAACCCTGGCTGCTGCAGATGCGGCCATACTGGCTGACGAGGCGAGAGGAGAGGGATAAATGGCGAGAATTACAGTATCCGACAGCACATACGGGAGCACGACAAGGAGCCAATATCACAGCGAAAGCAAGAGCGAAAGCCAAAGCCAGAGCCAGAGCGAAACGAAGAAGGTGCTCGACGAAAAGCTGCGCGACGAGATTCTCTCGGGCCTGATGGGCTATATGACGGATGCCGAGATCGACGCATACGCTGAAAACCTGCTCAGGCCGCAGCGGGACGCACAGCTGGAAGCGGCGCAGCAGCAATACGAAACGGCACGGCTGCAGGGCGAACAGGAGATTGAAAACCTGGCGGCAGAGCTGAGCAGGAGCGTTGAGGAGCAGAGACGCAGCTACGCGCGCAGCGCGGCGGACGTGCAGACGGCGGCGCTTGCGCGCGGCATGGGCAGGAGCAGCTATACGCTGGATACGCTGGCCAATGAAGGGGACAGGATGGCGCGGGCGGTACGCGAGCTGACGCAGGAAAACGAGCGGAAGAATGCGCAGATTCGAAAGCAGATGGCACAGGCGCAGCAGCACAATGCCGAGACAGCGGGCCGGCTGAATACGGATTATGCTGCGCAGCTGGCGGCCAAGGTACAGGAGCTGAAGGAAAGCCAGCGCAAGGAATACAACCAGAACTATCTGACTGCGATTTCCGGAAGCATGGGCTCAAGCACGAGTGGGCAGAGCAGCACGACGGGATCGAGCATGAGTGACACGACGGGCATTTCGCAGACGGAAGGCTCGAGCAAGACGGTGACCAAGTCATACAGCGCGAGCAGCGGAAGCAGTAAAAAGAGCACGACACAGGTGGACGCGATCAGCGGCGCAGCGCAGAGCACGAAATACCGCGGATAAGGAGAGGAAAGCATGATTGAGGCGAGCTTTGAAAGGCGCGGCAAATGCAGCACGGCGGTGAGCGGCGCATATCAATACGACACGGGCCAGCGGCTGAGAATGCACGGCCTGCCTTCGCCGCAGGAATTGGCGGATAGGGATGAATTCCTCTCGGGCGAGATGGTGACCGTGCAGGTGCACTTCGGGCGGAAGGGAGACAGCCAGACGCAGACGCGACTGGCACTGTGGAATGAGACGGACGGATGCTGGCTGGTGATGATTCCGGATGAATACCTGCAGACAGCGGAATGCGTTTATGCGTATGTTTACGTGAGTTACGGACTGGACGAAGAGGGAAACGGCCGGACAAAGACGATGTATGAGCTGCTGTTCCGACCGATTGAGCGGCCGGCACCCAACAATGTGGCTACGAGCGAGCAATGGGAGGCATGGGCGATCAAATGCGAGGAGACGCAATTGGCGATTGATGCGCTGGGAAGCGCACAGGCAAGCGCGCAGACGGCACAGGAAAGGGCACAGGAGAGCGCCTGGGAAGCGCAGAGCGCGGCAGAGACTGCCACAGAGGCGGCGCAGGAAGCGGCCAGGCAGGAGGAACGGCTTGAGGCGCTTGAAACACTGTGGGATGGAATGACCGTGTACACGGTTTCGCTGCCGGCAGGCGAACAGGCAACGGCGAGCCTGCAGGGAAAAACGCTGACACTGGGTTTGCCCAGGGGAGCGGACGGCGCAAAGGGCGAAACAGGCGATCTGGGGCCGGCGGATCTCACGCTTTCAATTGCAGACGGCGTACTGACAATCACGCCGAAGGGCTGACAAGGAGGGGTAGAAGATGGCAATGAATACATTTGATGCGCTGATGGCAGAGGTCAACCAGAAGATTGCTGAGGCGGGCGAGGCGGCATCGCAGGCGAATGCAGCGGCGGCGCTGGCAGGCGAAGCGGCGGAAAATGCAAATGAAGGCGCACAGATGGCAGACGAAGCAGCTGCAGCAGCGCAGGAGGCGGCAAAAAATGCGCAGACGGCGGCGGATGCATGGGAAAACGTGTCAGCGGAAGCAGAAACCGCACAGGCGGGAAACAGTGCCGGCGTTACGCTGACGCAGGCAGACGGCGCAAAGAAGCTTTCGTTTGTCATTCCGCGCGGCGCTGACGGTGCGAAGGGCGAGAAGGGCAATACGGGCAGAAGCGGCGTGACATTTACGCTCAGCGGATCAAAGCTCTACATCACGACAGGCTGAGGAGGGACAGGTATGGCGACGAAGATTCCTTCCTATACATTTAACGGTGAGCACTCTGCCGAGATGATCGGCGGCTACTGGTACATCTATCTGAGGAGCAGCGGAACATTTACTTTTAGCTATGCAAAATCCAGCGTCGATATCTTCCTGCAAGGCGGCGGTGGCGGCGGCTCATATATTTATTCAGATCATGGCTGTGGCGGCGGCGCGGGCGGCTATCAGTCAACCTATTATGGTGTGAATACCGGCACATCTTCGTACATCTCTATTGGCGCAGGCGGCAGTGGCGGCGGTCAGGTTGGCGGCACAGGTGGAACCACCTCTGCATTCGGTTACAGCGCGGCAGGCGGAAGCGGCGGCGGATC
>CAZACE010000002.1:5920-8583 GCA_964483255.1 uncultured Oscillospiraceae bacterium | reverse complement strand
GCGGCGGCGGATCGGGCGCAAAATTCAGCTCCGGCGATGGCGTAGGCGGCACAACTGGCGGCGGCAACGGCGGCGGCAAATGGAATGGAAACGGAGACGCAACAGACAACACGGGTTCTGGCGGCGGCGGCGGCAACGCAGGCAGCGATGTCGGTGGCGCTGGCGGCAGCGGCATCGTGATTCTGCGCGGAACGGAAGACGACTTCCTGCCGGTATACTTCGGCGGGACGCAGCTGCGGGAGATTTACTTCAATGGGGAATTGCTGAAGGGACTGATTTACGGCGGGACGAGGCTTTTTGCCAGGGCGCAGAATCATTTCAGAGCCAAGCGCATGCCTGCGCTGCGGCCGCTTGGCATATAAGGAGAGGCGCGTATGATCCGGGCGCAGGATGCGATTCACGCAGCGCGAAGATTGATCGGTACGCCATACAGCGAGATGGACTGTATGGCGTTGATTGTGCAGGTTATCCGAAACAGCCCGGGCGGCGCAGCGGATTACCGATGCCAGGGGACGAACTGGCTTTGGGACAGCGTGAAGGGCAGCGGGAAATACCGTCACCTGACAAGCCGGCAGGAAGGGCTTGCGGGCGCGAAGGCAGGGATGCTGGCTTTCAAGCGATACGGCATGGAAGACGAGGGGCATGTGGGTCTTGTGACGGACGCAGGAACGGTGATCCACGCATCGAGCGAAAGAGGCAGGACCGTGGAAACGGTCCTGTCGGCTTCTCAGGGATGGGATCTGCTGGGCGTGCACCGGTATATTCAGACAGAGGGAGCAACGATGAGCAGACTGTACAGGGCGAAGGTTGTGACGAAGGAGGAACCGCTCAGGATGCGGGATGCGCCGGTAAATGGAAGGGTGATTGCCAAGATTCCAAAGGGCGCCGTGGTCAGCGTGTTGAGCGAGGGAGAATGGCCGCTCATTGAATGCGATGGGATGCAGGGATATGCATCTGCGGTGTATCTGGAGCGGATTATTGAAGAGGAAAATGAAAGCGGCATGCGTCTCGTGCTGACGGACGAGGCGGGAAACACATGGATTCCGGAGGGCGGATTCCACGTACAGATGCGACAGACGGAGGATTAATGGGGATGAAGCTTTTAAATACGATGATGACATGGGTACAGAGTTTCCTGACGGATATCTGGGGCTGGTTCGGCGCATGCGTGGGGATGGTGCTCGGCCTGTGGACAGGCATGCCGGCGCTGGGGCGCGGCATTCTGATTGTGCAGGGCGCAGACATCGCTTCGGGGCTGTGCTGCGCACTGCTGGGCAAGAGCCAGAAGAGCGAGAGCGGCAAGGTATCCAGCAGGGCAATGCTGGAAGGCATGATCAAAAAGGGCGCGGAGTGGCTGATTGTGCTGGTGTGCGTATATACGGGCACGCCGCTGGGGATGGAGGGCATCTGCTCGGCGGCGATGACCTACGTGATTGCGACGGAGCTGGTGAGTCTGCTGGAGAATCTGGCATTGCTGGGGCTGGATGTGCCGCTGCTGCGAACGATCCTGGATGTAGCGCATGGCGGACACGGCGAGGAAGCGAAGAGATAAGAGAAAGACGCGGGGCAATTCTCGGGACACGCATCATTGACATCTGATTGAAGCGGCGTTACAATGGGCATATCACTTCGATTGTGCGTGAAAAATGTATCTTCGGCAATCTAAAGAAAAAGAAAAAGCCCGGCAATTGCCAGGCTTTCCGAATGGTGCTGATGGCGGGACTCGAACCCGCACGCCAGAAGGCAAGGGATTTTAAGTCCCCGGTGTCTGCCATTCCACCACATCAGCGGTTTCATTTATTATAGGCGTTTGGCGAGGGGTTGTCAAGGTGATTGAATTGAAGCAAAGCACGGCGCGCATGGGCGGCGTGATTCTGGGCGAGGGCATGCCCAAGATATGTGTGCCTGTGATGGGAAAGACCATCGAAGAGATTGCACAGGCGGCACAAAGAGCCAAAGATGCACAGGCGGACATCATCGAGCTGCGCATCGACAGCCTGAGCGAGACGCCGGACTTGGAAACGGCGATGGCGGCATGCAGCGCTGTGCGGGAGCAGGCGCCGGGGATCGCGCTTTTGTTTACCATGCGGACCGGTCGCGATGGAGGCGCGGGCAGCGCAGACGCGCTGGCATATGAAGCGCTGCTTGGAGGCATGATCGAAATCGGCGTATGCGACGGCGTGGACTGCGAACTGAGCGTGGGCAGGGAAGCTTTTGCGCGGATCGCCCAAAAGGCGAAGGCGGCGGGCGTGACGCTGGTGGGATCGAGCCATGAGTTTGGCGAGATCGGCGACATGCAGCGAGCTGCCGACTGGCTGCTTGAGCAGCAGGAGCTGGGAGCGGACGTATGCAAGGCGGCTGTGATGACAAAGACGCGCGTGCGTGCGATGGAAGCGGCGCTGATGTTCGCAAGGACGAAGGAGATACTGAGAATTCCCATGATCGGCATCGCTATGGGGCCTGCGGGCGCGATGACGCGCATCGGCTGCGAGTGCATGGGCAGCTGCCTGACGTTCGGCACAGCGGGCGAGGCTTCCGCGCCGGGGCAAATTGACGCCCGGACGCTCAGGCGGGCGCTGGAGATTATGCGGGGCGCGATTGACGACAATAGCTGAAAAGAATACGGAGAAACCTGCCGCGCGGCGGGTTTCTTTTTGACTGGA
>CAZACE010000002.1:0-5820 GCA_964483255.1 uncultured Oscillospiraceae bacterium | reverse complement strand
GCTTGCGTGGGCAGAAAATGAATTGATTTAGGTCAATTCTTGCGGTATAATATAACAGATATGGATCAAACGGGGGGATCGCAGATGCGCGCGAGGCAGATTGTCAGGCCTGTGGAGGAATTTGGGCCATGCCTGAAACGGATTCTGGAGAACAGGAGGATTTCTGCTTCCGAACTGGCGCGCCTTCTGGCCTACAAGAGCAGGAACAGCATATTCCGAATTCTTGATGAAGCGGGCGGACACAGCGCCCGGCAGTCTTTTTACAAGAAGCTGCTGGATAAGGATCCGCTCTGGCTGAATGAGCAGGAGAAGGCGGCGCTTGAACAGGCGCTGGAGGTCAGTCGTGTGGGCAGACATGCTTTTTTGAGCAACTGCGCCATGCATGAGATGCTGACGAATGCGGATATGGGCGGACGCAAGCACAACGTACGCGTTGACAATGCGGGCTGCCCGGAGGATCCGGCATTTCATAAAGCGCTGGAAGAGATGGCGCGGGGCAGGAAGGCATATATTGCCATCACGGGATGCTGCGACAGGGCGATCTTTGAGGCAATCCGGGAGAGAATCCATAAGACGGACGTGGCCTGCGAGGTGCAGGTGGTGCACCTGATTTACACCGGCGCAGAGGAGATTGTGGGCAATATTTCGGCCATTCAGCCGCTGCTATACTGTGATTTCTACACGGCATACTGTGTGGAGCCGGGCATATTCAGCAGAGAACGCGAAGCGCTGTACCGGCAGAACTTCATTCACATTCAGGCGCAGAACAGGCATGGGCAATGGTACCGGCAGTCCCTGGCGCTGGTGGACAAAGGCGTCTTTGTTCCGCTGGGAAGGATGCACGCGGCAGAGAATGAGCACTTCATGCATTACTTTGAAGAGGATCTCAAGCGAATGCCGGTGCTCAAGGCGGAGCTGCCTGGGGGCAACTGCGTGGAGAACTACCTGCGTTACACGGAAAGCTGCCGGAAGCTGGAAATGAACCGGACGGTTTATACGATTAAGCCGGATATCTCCATGACCTGCGTCCATCCGGATATTCTGCTGCCCTGCGTGAAGGAAGAATTCTGGAGGATGGCAGGAGCGGGCGCGGAGGAGCTCAAGGAAGCATTTTATCGCACGCATCTGGCCAGATGGGAGAATTTCTTCGGGATGCGAAGGAGCAATCATATGATCCTCTCGCAGGAGGCTATGGAGAGCTTCGCACGTACGGGACGGCAGTCGGATCATTTCTTTGCCATCCGGGCATACACACGGCAGGAGCGAGTAAAAATCCTTGAGCAGCTGAAGCGGCAGATGATAGAAAACGCCAGCTTCTGCATGTATTTTTTCAAGGAAGCATTCAAGCCGCCGATGACGGAGATTGGCCTGTACGATGGAGTTGGTACGCTGATGACCAAGCCGCAGACGCATTACAATCTGGCGGGCGATCACGCGGAGGCGGTGATTACACAGAAGGAATTCTGCGAGCGATACAAGGAATTCTACATAAAAGATTTGCTGGAGCGGCATGTGATTGCCAAAGAAGAGGCGCTGGCGCTGATGGACCGGCTTATTGAAATTGCTCGGGAAGCAGCCTGAAAAGAATCAGGAAGGCGCTGTCTCACTAAGGAAGAACTGCACAAACAATCCATGAAAAACGCCTGTAAAACACATTGTTCTCAGTGTTCTACAGGCGTTTTTTGTGTGATATGACCCTTAGTGAGACAGCGCCTCTTGCGAGGCATCGACCTCGATCGCAGAGCGACAGGATTCACAGAAGTTTGTCGGTGATGCCGCCGGCAGCATGCCGGTTTGTATGAGATTCAGCGATCCTGAATAGAAAGACCGTGGATGAAGCGATGGACATGAAGCTTCAGGCGCTGCGTGAGCGTAAGCTGCGCATAAACGGCGCGGTAGGTCTGCTCGGCTTTTTGCGCGGCGGTCGGTTTAAGCCTGCGGGCAGAATAACGGGCGACGCACAACGCTTTACCCAGTTTTATGAGGATGACACGGCCGCCAAGCGCCTGCTGACAGCGCAGCAGATAGCTGGCCGGCGCTTCGCCGGGGAGCAACGCAAGGCCCATACAGGTGAGCGCCTGTGCGCAGGCGTGATACCAGATGAGCAGCTGGTCGCCGGGATTGCGATAGAGCGAAGCAATGTGCGCAGGCGCTGTAAGCATAAAGCGCAGCGCGATGAGCAGGGCAAGCACAAGCAGCACAAGAAGCATGAGGAGAAGCGACGGAGGCTCGCGATCCTCGTCTTCGGGCGAGGGTGGAACGGTCGGTGTGGGCGTCGGTACGGACGTGGGCGCAGGGGTGATCTCAGGCGTTGGGGTGACGGAAGGGTCATCATGCTTCGGGGTGGGAGAGGGCGACGGCGTCGGTGCAGGAGTAGGTGCGGGGGTAGGTGTGGGAGAAGGCGTGGGCGTCGGCTGAGAAGAGGAATCGCTGGAGGAGTCGCCGGAAGGATCTTCAGATGGATCGTCGGAAGGATTGTCTGAAGAATCATCGGAAGACGGAGGCGCGGGCAGCTGATCATCGCCGGAGCCATATTCCGGCGCGCCGCCGACTCCCGGTGTGGGATCGAACGTGAGCCAGCCAAAGCCGGGGAAATAGATTTCCGTCCAGGCATGGGCATCCTGATTGGTGACCCGGGCGATACCATCCGAATCCGGATGGACGGAGAAACCTTCAACATAACGAGCGGGCAGGCCGCAGGCCCGGGCGAGGACGGTCAGGCTGCTGGCGAAGGACGTGCAATAGCCGCGCTTTTCTGTGAGCAGGAACCAGGAGACGAAGTCGCGCGTGAGCGGCGGCTCGCTCTGCTCGAGCGAATAGGGGAAAGAACGCTGCAGATACAGACAGAGCGCACTGGCACGGTCAAAGTCATTGGAGACATCCTTGGTGAGTTCGCGGGCAATCTGATAGACTTCGGGCTCGACAGAGGCAGGAAGCGACAGATATGTGCTGCGCACAGACTCGTAATAGGGATCGGACGGATCATGCGCGGCGAGCACGGCGCGGCGGACACCTTCGCCGGAGGCATCAAGCAGACGGCCGGAAAAGGCATATTGATCGCCGGCGGCGAGGCTGCGCGTGGCAAAGACTTCGCTGGAGGGAGAAAAATAGCTGACGATGCCCTCGCCCTTGGGCGCGAGGAAGCGCTGGGTGAGGAAGAGGGTGCTGGCGCTGTCTGCGAGCATGGTAACTTCCAGCGTGCGGCTGCCGGGGAGCAGGGCGGGCTGGGATGGCCTGTCCTGATCGAAAAGATCGCGCCGGAGCGCAGAAAAGCGCGGACTGACGAAGAGATAGCGGCGGCCGGAGGTGGTATCGGCCCAGGCAAGGCCGGTATACTCGTTTTTGACCGTGGCGCGAAGGAGTGCGCGCTGCGGCGTTTTGACCTGCATGACGGGATCGTCCGTCGGAGAAGCCGTACCGCCCATACGTTCCGAACCAAAGGGCTGATAGCCCGTCTGGCTGAGGGAGAAGGCCGTGCGCGGCTCGGTGAAAAAGAAATAATCATCGATGGCACGCTGCACACTTTGGGCAAACGCGCTGAGCGAAGGCGCGGTAGAGGCGGACAGCGGAAAAAACGCAAACGTAAATGCGAGCGCAGCGGCAGCCATGGGCAAAAGGCGGAGGGAAGAGACGCCGGGGAGTTTTGCCGTGAGCAGGAGCGCGGCAAGCAGAGGCATGATTGCTGCACCGCCGGCGCTGAAACCGAGAAGCGAAAGAGCGGATGATTCGAGAACGACGAGAAAGGCGAGCGGGAAAAAGGCGTGATCGCTTCGGGCGAGGGACGCGCCGACACAAGTGAGCAGCGTGCAAAGGAGCACGGTAATCACGCGGAAATAAGCGGCGAGCGCAAGCGGCTGGCCGCTCAAAAACAGGGTAAACGCATGGGAGATGGCCTGCAGCTGATCCCGATAAGGCCAGACGACAAACGCAAGCGCGGAAAGCAGCAGCAGATACGAAACAGCGCGCAGGCGGGGCAGACAATCCGGCAGGAAGAGCGCCAGTGTGACGAGGGCGCAGCAGGCAGCGCACAGCGGGGCCGAAACGGGAAACTGCAGGACCAGAAGCAGCGGCCATGAGCAGCCAAAGCCGATGCACAGCGCGGTGATCGCACGCAGCACAAGGCCTTGCGGAAAGGCGAAGAAGGGTGTCTTCATGAGCGTTCCTTATCTCAAGAATTTATAGGGAGACATGCTGCGTATTGACAGAGCATGTTTCAAGCAGACGCAGAAGCTGGGATTGCTCCGTGGTGAGCGTTTCGGGGGCGATAAGATACACGCGCATGCGCGGACCCATGCGCGCGAGCGCGATGATGGCGTCGGCGACGGCGGGCGTGAGGGAGGCCGTGATGACGGCGGTGGAGCCGGTGCGGCGCATACGCCGGGAGGCAAGCAGGAGCACGCGGGAAAAATCTGCCGGACGGGAGAAGCTCTCCTGCGCGAGGGCATGGAGCATGGGCGAAAGCGCCTGGGGTTCCTGACCGCTGAGCTCGCGAGGATGATCGCCTGTGAGCGGCAGGCGCGCAATGCGATGGCTGTCCAGCAGGGATTTGAGCACGCCGGCGCAGGTTTCTGTGAGCGCATCGACGGCGGATGCGCGCTGCGCACCTTCAAACGGGGGCGGCGCGAGATCAAGCAGGATCAGCGCATCCGGGCGCTGCGGGGTTTCATAGGTATGCACCATGAGTTCCTGGCGGCGCATGGATAGCTTCCAATGAACACGCTTGAGCTCGTCGCCCTCCTGCCAGGCGCGGGTGTCGGCGGGGGTGGTACGATCGGCCTGGGCGCGCTGAGCGCTGGAGCTTTCGCCTTCGCCGGGGCTGGTGGGCAGGAGCGTGGTCTCGCGCGGGTTGGGCAGCACCGTGAGGGGCAGGGGCTGCGCTTTCACAGGCAGAGACAGACAGAAAAGACCGAAGACATCGCTGGTTGAGGCGCTGAGCACGCCGACGCGGAATACGCCCACATGCGGACAGGGGAATGCGTTATCGCTTTCTGTTCGGCCGAAAAGGCGCGCGGGCAGCAGAAATTCGCGTTCTCTGCCGCTGGGCAGACAGACGCGAAGAGAGAGCGGCGCGACGGGCAGCGGCGCAAACATGCGAAGCGAGAGCGTATAAGCGCAGGAGGCGCCGCGCTGCGTTTCAGCCGCGCCCAGATCCTGCGACATGCGGAAGGAAAAGAGGGCAAAGAGCACGCTGAGCAGCGCGAGAACGAAAGCTGCGAGCGCACAGACGCCCAAAAGAAACGCCGCCTGGCTGCCGACGGACAGCGCCGTCATGAGCATGACCGCGCCGAAAAGCAGCGTGTAAAAACCACGGGCGGTCATCTGAGCCTCACCGGGATGCGGATGTTTTCCATGAGATCAGAGAGCACCTGCGATTCGTTCATGCCGCGCATGCGCGCATCTGCTGAGAGAACGAAGCGATGGCAAAGCACCGGGCCGGCCATGCGCTGGACATCCTCGGGAATGATATAATCACGGCTGCACAGAAGGGCATTACCCTGCGCTGCCTTGACAAGCGCGATGGCCGCGCGGGTGCTGGCGCCCAGGGTCAGATAGGGCGTATTGCGCGTGGCGGCGCAAATGGAGGCGATATACGCGCGGACCTCTTTGGAAGCATAGGTATTTTTGACCTGCTGCTGCATGGCGATGACGTCCTCGCTGGAGCAGACCGCGCCGATCTGCTGCATGGGCGTGGTTTCGCCGCAGTAGCGTTCGAGAATGTCCATCTCATCCTCCACAGAGGGATAGCCGATGGAGATGCGCATGAAAAAGCGGTCCATCTGTGCCTCGGGCAGGGGATAGGTGCCGACAAAATCGACGGGA
>CAZACE010000001.1:27391-28742 GCA_964483255.1 uncultured Oscillospiraceae bacterium | reverse complement strand
GTGTTCGGCGATCCGGCTCCGTACGGCCTGCTGACCATCTGCTCGATGCTGGCCTGGGGCCTTGGCTACTTTGGTATGCCGCAGGTGCTGCTGCGCTTCATGGCGATCCGTAAGGAGGAGGAACTGAGCCGCTCTCGCCGCATCGCGATGGTCTGGGTAATCATTTCCCTGGGCGTTGCGGTGTTCATCGGCATCGTCGGTCGCCAGCTCTATCCGGCTGCGCATCTGACCAAGTCGGCTGCGGAGAATATCTTCATCACGCTGGCGACGAGCTCCCTGCCGCCGATTTTCGCGGGCTTTGTCATGGCGGGTATTCTCGCCGCGACGATCAGCTCTTCGGATTCCTATTTGCTGATCGCGGCGTCTGCGTTTGCCAAAAATATCTATCAGGGCGTCTGTAAGAAGGATGCAACGGATAAGCAGGTGATGAAGGTGTCCCGTCTGACCCTGCTGGTGCTGACGCTGATTGGCATTATGATCGCCATGGACGAAAACAGCGTGATCTTCCAGATTGTCTCCTTTGCCTGGGCGGGCTTCTGCGCGACCTTCGGCCCGCTGATGCTGCTGTGCCTGTTCTGGAAGCGCGTAAACCGTGCCGGTGCGGTTGCCGGTATGGTCGGCGGCGCAGGCATGGTCTTCCTGTGGAAGCTGGTCATCAGCAAGCTTGGCGGCGTATTCGCCATCTATGAGCTGCTGCCGGCGTTTATCTTCTCAGCGGTGTGCATTGTGGTTGTCTCGCTGATGACCGCGCCGCCGTCCAAGGAGATTGAGGAGGATTTCGAGGCCGTGCGCGCAGGACTGGATGCTTAACAAATTGATCAGAAATAGAGTTTCCTCTTAGTGAGACAACCCCTTCTTTGACAGTCTGAGAGTGTAGCCATACTTGCGGCTTTTTCCATTTTTCAGGTTCCTTGCGCGAAAATAAAAAATCGCTTGCTTGGATATTCCAGACCCTTATTAATGGATGAAAAGAATTGCGCCATGGAACATTGTTATTGCTGCACACAGAGGAAGAAATAAGCGTTTTTCGCCCCAAAAAAACGCCGCACCAAAACGGACATAGGAAAAGGGAGGCTCGTTTCTCACAAAAGCCTCACTCATTCGCTGTTAAATACAAGATAATTTCTGTTCGCTGTCCTTGAAAATCGTTGATATTACTGCACTTTTTAATAAGTTCTGTATCGCTACTCATACTAGACGGGTGTTGAAATCAAGGGGGATGCTAGTCATGTGGGCAGGCGCTGGATGATGCTTGCCGGTACAGAGCTAGGTGTAATCTGCGGTTTGAAAGAGCTGATGTGCAAGCGCCGGAAGTAAACGGTTGAGGGAGACAGATGCAGCCTCCCTCAAT
>CAZACE010000001.1:0-27291 GCA_964483255.1 uncultured Oscillospiraceae bacterium | reverse complement strand
TCTTTCGATCAACAGTGAAACGCAGCACCTGATGCCTCTGGATAGGGAGCAGACGGATGAAGGTGTCATCAAATGGCTGGAACGCCGCATCATTCCCAAGAATCGCACGTTTGTGGATGAGATACTGAAAAAGCTGAGGCTAAGCCACGACGATACGAAAGGGATTATCGACGTTTGTAAGGGCTTGTCGCTTAACTGCCGCTTCTCCGGAACTAACGACGAACGGCATGCTGCCCAAGGCTTGGCGACTCATCGAGGGCGATGGCATCTATCTGTACAAAGGAGGATCGAGCGGAGCTTCCAATACGGGTCGTGAACCATACTGCGAATACTATGCTTCTCAGATTGTGGAAACCATGCAGCTGAATGCTGTCCACTATGATCTGGAGAACTGGAAGGGCCTGACGGCATCCAAGTGCCCGCTGTTTACGTCTGTCGATGCGTCGTATATTCCCATCGGCAGAGTGGTCAGAACAAGCGAATGATAATTTCCTGAAAAATTGCTCGTTTTTCAAAGCAAAAGTAGACAAATACACCATATAATGCTATAATATTCGAACAATAATTGGTGATTACGCTGTTTTGAGCAGAAAATCAATCGCGAAGCGCGAGTTGTGTCAGAAAGGAATACTTGCTCGGTCAGCGTATCAGAGCGTGTATTCTGGACGATTGAATTAACGCAATAGACTCTCGAAGACGGCCTGTTGATCTGTACTCAGGGCATTGCACATCTGGCCAGCTGCAGATGGGGGTGTTGTTCTGGGAAGAAGGCGGAGCAAACATGATATACTGCCGCAGATTGCCGCAATGCTGGCGGGAATAGCAGCTTTTGTTTTTCTGCTTTATGTTGGATGCCGTTGGTTTGAACATCGGACAGAAAAACCCGAGGCTCGAGGCGATTACACACAGCGATATACATATGGTAATATTCTGGAACTGGATGGGATCTCATACAGACAACGAGAAAACATCACGACAGTTCTTTTGATGGGCATTGATGCAGAGGCAACAGAATTGGAAAGCCAGAGATATCGAAATGGCGGACAGGCAGATTTTCTGTCTCTTCTGGCGATTGATGATGCGAATAAAACCGTCCATCAGATACAGATTGACCGTGACACCATGACGCCCATCACAATACTTGGCGTACTGGGCAATCAATCTGGTATACGCACGGCACAGATTTGTTTGGCCCATGGGTTTGGAGATGGTCAGAGCCAAAGCTGTGAGCTGACTGTCGAAGCCGTATCCAATCTGTTTCTGGGACTTCCGATAGATTATTATGCTGCTATGAATCTTGACGGTATATCGATACTCAATGATGCGGTCGGTGGCGTAACGGTGACGCTGGAGGATGATTTTTCTTCTTTGGATCCCTCGATGACGCCTGGCACGCGGCTGACGCTTATGGGTGATCAGGCTGAATGGTATCTGCGAAGCAGGAGCGGCATCGGAATCGGAACCAATGAAGCGAGAATGGAACGTCAGGAACGGTATATTTCCTTGTTTTCTGATCTGCTGTATGAGCGGCTTGCGCAGGACAAAGAATTTGTCGGCAGACTGTATGATGATTTGACGCCGTATCTCACAACAAATCTCAGTCGGGGACAGATGATCAATGAGCTTTGGGCTGCAAAGAATTACGAAAAGCCTGTGGTTGTGAAGCTGCAGGGCGACCACGTGGTTGGGACGGACGGTTTTATGCAGTTCTATCCGGATGAAGCGCAAGTGCAGCGGATTGTTGCTGAGCTGTTTTATGAAAGAGTGAAATAAATCTTCGGGAGAGCGGGCATGTGATGGGAAGCGTATGATGTGCGCAGCAGGATTAGAAAGGAGAATCTCCTTTATGAATAAGCTGATCGCTCTTCTGGCTGCGATGATGCTGTGCATGCCCAGTGCAGCGCTTACAGAATATGTTCCCAGTATAACAGCAGGAGATCTCACCAGTTTTAAAGTAATTTCAGGTGATCTGCCGGAGGATGCTGCAGTTGTCGTGCGTCCGGTTGATGATACCGAAACGATGCGTCAGGAACATATTGACATTTGCCGCAATGAGATGAGTAAGCTGGCAGATGAAAATGCTGTGGAGACGTATTTTGGCGAAGTGAAGGATACCCTCGGCAACGTGGTCAATATGAAGGATATTCTTGAAACTGAGACACTGAACGTGTATGAGTTCTGTCCGTTTGTTGTTGAGAATTATCGGGAAGCATATGGCAATGTGACGACGAAGATGAGCTTTGCCACCCTCTATGAGAAGGCGGAGCGGGTGGTCGTCATGATCGGCCTGGTGACTGCGAATGCAGATGGAACGCAGTCTATCGAGTGGGTAGCCTTGGATGGCGTCGGCGCAGAAGACGGCTGTGTTGAGGTCGAATTTGATGCGCGGCTGATGAACGCCGTTCAGAATGGCACTGCGATCGTCAGCATCGTCAGCAAGTAAGGACGGCTTAATAAGAGAGAATATAAATGCGGGCGAATCGCGAAGAAGTATATATCTTCTTTGTGATTCGTCTGTTTCGGTGATTCGGGTTTTGCACGAATAGATCGGAGAGCAATTATGTCAGATCAACAGAAGAAATGGATGGAGTCTGCGGATGATTCTGTCCATAATAAGCGGATGACCGATGTACAGACAATCGATCTGGTGGAACTGGTTTATCGGCTGCTTGCAAGCTGGAAGATGATTGCAGGCGTGACATTGCTCCTGGTGCTTGTGATGGGGCTGTACACGTTGTTCTTGGCGACGCCGATGTATGAAGCAACCTCGATCATCTATGTCCTGAATCGGGATGACTCGGCGATCAACCTTTCTGATCTGCAGCTTGGCAACGCATTGGCGAAGGATTATGTCAAAGTATTTGATATCTGGGAAGTTCATGAAGAGGTGATTTCGAATTTAGGCCTTTCCTATTCTTATAAGGAAATGGAAGAGATGCTTACCGTAACGAATACTTCTGACACGCGTATGATTGATATTACAATCGCCTCACAGGATCCCGAAGAAGCGGCCGCAATTGCCAATCAATATGCTCAGGTGGCCAGCCGTTTTATTGCGGAAACGATGGCGACGGATAAACCAAGCATGATGTCGGTTGCGCTGGTGCCTGCCAATCCCGTGAGCCCCAGCCTGGTGAAAAATGTGATGATTGGATTCGCGCTGGGTATGCTGCTCTCCTGCGGCTATGTCACAATATGGATGGTTCTGGATGACAAGTATAAGACAGCAGAGGATATTCGCCGGTATACCGGACTGCCTGCGCTGGCAGTGATTCCGCTGGAAAAAGACAATGGCAGGAAGAATTCAAGGAGGCTCTCATGAAGCGTTTGGAAATCGGCAAGTTTCCCTCCTTGAGTTATGCGGGACAGGAAGCCTTGAATACGCTGTGTACCAATCTGTCGTTTTCGGGCGAAAACGTCAGGAAGATCATGATCACCAGTTCGCATGCTTCGGAAGGCAAGTCGTTTTTGGCCATGAATATCATGCGGACGATGGCAGAATATGGTAAGCGTGTGGCTCTGGTGGATGCTGATTTGAGATGCAGCCATATTTCTTCGCAGTATGGCCTGAAGTTTAGCGATGAAGAGGAGAAGCAAGGTCTTGCCCATTTTCTGGCTGGAATGACCGCAATGGAGAATGTGGTTTATGAGACAAGCATTTCCCGTACTTATATGGTGCCGATCGGCAGAATGGTTTCCAATCCGCTTCCGCTTCTGAATTCGCAGCGCTTCAGGGAACTGCTTGATGAGCTTTTAAAGAATGTGGATTACGTGCTGGTGGATGCGCCGCCTGTGGGTACGGTTATTGATGCGGCGGAGATTGCAAAGTCGTGTGACGGCACATTGATTGTTGTGAACTACAATGAGGTTCACCGCCGAGAGTTGCTTGACGTCAAAGAGCAGCTGGAACAGACTGGCTGTCCGATTGTCGGCGTGGCGCTCAATCGGGTTGAGTTTGACAATTATCTGAGCCGAAAATATTCCTATAAATCGTATTATTCGAATTATGGGAAGGATGAGAGTTAGCAGAAAGAAGACTGAAAGCAATCTGCCGGAAAGATGATGATGGAATTCATAGACATTCATGCCCATTTTGTTTATGGCGTGGATGGCGGTGCTCAAACTCGGGCTGAAATGGAAGCGATGCTGGATGCTGCGTATGTAGAGGGCATCGTTTCTTTATTTGCAACGCCGCATATAACGCCTGGTGTGTACAGGTTTGATGATGAGCGGTATTTGCGGCATCTCAATGAGGCCAGATTGTATTGCAGTAGAAAAGGGTATGGGATGCAGCTGCATGCCGGTGCGGAAAATATGTATACACCGGCAATTGAGCGGTATGCTCTGGAGAGAAAGCTGCGAACCTTGGGGGATTCGAACGATGTTCTGATGGAATTTGCTGCGGATGTTTCCTTTTCGGAACTTGAAGCGGCAGCTGACCTGATGGATCGCAGCGGGTATGGGCTGATCATAGCGCATGTTGAGCGGTATGACTGCCTGTATCGAGCTGCAAATGCATACAGATTGAAGCATAGATACGATATCCGATATCAGATGAATTGCAGTTCTGTGATTGATAGATGCGGTTTTTTCAAAAAAAGGTGTATCAACAAGTGGCTGCGCAGCGGCTTGATAGACTATGTTGCCTCAGATGCCCATGATTGCAGCAGACGTCCTTTCAGAATGAGAGAAGCATACAACAATCTGAAAATGAGGTTTGATGAAACGTATGCAAAGAGCCTGACAATGATGAATTCATGATCTTGGAGTTAAGAAGATGGGTATCAAAGCCTCAGAAGGCAAGGGAATGAGGCGTCCCCGCCGCTGCTTGCGGTATGATATACTGATCAGAATAGTGAAAGCGCTGAACATTCTGGCAGTCGTTATGCCGTTTGCGTTGTGTTGGTCTGTGTATTATGCCCAAAGGGTAGAGTTGATTCCATCAATATACAGGAGTGCAGGGATCATTGGCCTGTTTGCTGCATTGTATTGCTTCTTTGGGCGGATATACGATGCATTTCTGATTTCAATCAGACGGATTTCTGAATTGTATTTCAGTCAGGTGCTGAGCATTCTGATGGCTGACAGCATGATGTTTTTGGTGCTGTGGCTGATCAGCTGCGGTTTTCCAAATCTGTTTCCGGCTTTGCTGGCGCTTGCGGGTCAATTGCTGCTCAGTATGATTTGGTGCAGATGCGCTCAGCGCTGGTATTTTGCAAGGTTTGCCGCACAGAAAGCGGGTATCGTCTTTGATGTACGCCGAGGAATGGAAGAACTCTTTGGCGAGTATGGTCTTGACAAGGAGTTTGATATTCAGTTTACCTGCAGCATTGAGGAGTGCCTTGCGCAGAGAATGAGAATTCTCAATGGGATGGATGCGGTTTTTCTTTGCGGCGTCCATAGCCACGAACGCAATGCCATTTTGAAGCACTGCGTGAAAAATGGAATTGTCGTGTATATGATTCCGCGTGTCGGCGATGTGCTGATGAGCGGCGCCAAGCATATGCATATGTTCCATCTGCCCATTCTGCGGGCAGAGCGCTATAACCCTCCGATCGAATATCGTTTCATGAAGCGGGCATTCGACATTGTCAGCAGTACGGTTGCGATTGTGCTTACCAGTCCCATTATGCTTGCCGTAGCGATTGCCATCAAAGCGCATGATGGAGGGCCGGTATTTTATAGGCAGGCGCGGCTTACAAAGGATGGCAGGGTATTTGAGATTCTGAAATTCCGCAGTATGAGGATTGATGCCGAAAAAGACGGAATTGCCAGGCTTTCCAGCGGAGAACGTGATGAGCGGATCACGTCGGTAGGCCGTTTTATTCGCGCAAGACACCTGGATGAACTGCCGCAGCTGTTCAATATTCTGCATGGCAGCATGAGTGTTGTCGGTCCGCGGCCGGAGCGCCCGGAGATTGCCGCGCAATATGAAGAAGAAATGCCGGAGTTTGCGCTTCGCCTGCAGGCGAAGGCCGGCCTGACCGGTTATGCGCAGGTATATGGAAAATACAACACGATTCCATATGACAAGCTTCAGATGGACCTGATGTATATCTCAAATCCCAGCTTCATTGAGGATTTGAAGATCATCTTTGCAACGATACAGATCCTGTTTCAGATAGAGATCACAGAGGGCATTGCGGCATGCCGTATGGCGGCAGGCAATACGGCAAAGCCTGACGATTTGAAGAAGAGCGCTTAACAAGTGCGTAATCATATTGCCAATGCGGCTCAGGTCGCTTTAGCGTAGCTGGCCGCAGTTTGCTGTGGACAGATACGCTTTTTATATGGGCTTGTTATTTGGATTATTCTAAGCAGTCCGGCTGTCTGTATTCTGAGGTGGCTGCGTGGCGTTTGCTTCTGAGGGGAATGAGCGGGCGAACCTGTTTGCAGCTGGATGACATGGATTTCGTCAAGGAAGGATGGTGCATGCATGGATAATGAACCGATTCGTGTCCTTCAGGTAGTAGGCAGAATGGATCGCGGCGGTATCGAAACCATGATTATGAATCTGTACCGTCATATTGATCGAAGGAGAGTACAGTTTGATTTTCTCGCTCATTATGGGCGTGAGGCTGCCTATAACGATGAGATCCGTGCGCTTGGCGGCCGAATCTATGAGATGCCTGCACTCAAAGATGACATGCATGTATACTATTGGCGTCTGTTTCGCTACATAAAGGCTCTGCATTGCTTTTTCAAGGAGCATCCGGAATACAAGGTGATTCATGGTCATATGACCAATACGGCATCGATCTATATGCCGATTGCCAAGAAGTATGGCGTTTCGTGCAGAATCGCGCATAGCCATAATACCAGAAGCAAGGCAGGCCATTTAGGCTTTGTGACAGATATTCTTCAGCGGTTTATCACTCGCTCTGCAACGGACTATTTTGCTTGTTCTGAGGCGGCAAAACACTGGTTCTACCCTGAAAAGCTCATTCGTGAAGGCAAAGTGCAGGTGCTGGCCAATGCGGTTGATGCACAGCGTTTTCGCTTCAATGAGGATAAGCGCAGGGCGCTGAGAGAAGCGTTGAACCTGGGGGATAGTCTTGTGATTGCTTGCGTTGCCCGATTCAGACCGGAGAAAAACCAGGCCTTCCTGATCAATGTGCTCAGGGAAATGATGAAGGTGCGAAGGGATGTGGTCTTCGTGTTTGCCGGCGAGGGGCCCTGTGAGAATGACGTGAAAGCGCAGGCAAAGAAAAATGGCGTGGAAGCGCATACGCGCTTCCTTGGCATGCGTGCGGATATTCCGGACGTGCTTTGTGCTGCCGATGCGTTTGTTCTTCCCTCTTTCTGGGAGGGGCTGCCGGTAACCGTGATTGAAGCGCAGGCAAGTGGCTTGCGCTGCGTGGTGAGCGATACCCTTACAGAGGAAATGAATGTGCTGGGAATGGTTGCGTATATGTCTGTGAATGCGCCGGTGAGCGAGTGGGTTCATGCGCTGATTACAGCCGCATCTACGCCGAGAAACGATACATACGAAGACATTGTGACCTCGGGATATGATATCCATACTACAGCGCCGTGGCTGCAGGAATACTATTTGGAGCGTCATCAGTAAATCTGAATGGGAGAACAAGCCTTAGATGATCTATTATGCAATTGCATTTGTACTCACAATGATTCTGAGCTTCCGGGTGGTTCAACCGCAGTATTCAGTGCGTGGAGTACGAACCAATGTTTTTCCGAAGCTGAAAATGGCATGGACGGCGCTTTTGCCGCTGACATTGCTTGCTTTGTTCAGATGGAATGTCGGGGCAGACAGTGTTTATGGTTCGTCGTATTGGGCGGCTTATCATGATTCGGCTGATGGCGTGAACAAGCGCGGATTTGAACAGGCCTTTTACTGGTTCATGCGCATTTTTGCAGAATTAGAGATTCCTTTTTTCTGGTTCTTATTTGCTCATGGGTTGGCTTTTTTTATCATCATAGCCTATGCGCTATATAAAGGATCGAAATGGGGAACTTGGAGTGTTGCGATCTTTTTCTTATTAACGGTGTATTTTGACGCGTATTCATCTTTGAGACAATCTCTGGCTGAAGCCATTTGCCTGGTTGGCTGGGCGAAAATGGGGACGGACCGAGAGGGCTGGAAAAAAGACATATCGATCATTGCTTTGTTTTTGCTTGCCGCACTGTTTCATCGTACAGGATTGCTGAATATACCGATCTATTTGTTGTGTAAGCTCAGGTTTCGCGGGCAGGCAGACGTGCTGATTTTTGCAATCGCCGCAGTCGCTATGACGCCGGTATTGCAAAAGGTGATCCCCATCGTGATGAGAGCATTGTCCGCCAATCAAAGATATACGACCCTTGGATTAGCCAGAATCAATATTGCGGTCACTGCTTTGTTCTTTTTTATTTCGTGGTTGTTTTATAATGAAGTCATCAATAATAGCAGATATGGGTATATGTATGTGAATCAGGCATTGGTGATCTTTATCATAATTTTGAATTCAGGCGCCATGTTTTTGCCATATCGTGTATTTGATATGCTGAAAATCGGGTATGTATTGATCATTCCGCAAGTGTTGGGAAGCATTCGAGAGAGTAGAAATCGTTTCTTGGTACAAGCGGCTTTTGCAGTGGTTTGCGTTGCAGCTTTTGTGAATTTTGCCATTCAGCCCAACAATATTTATATGAATTATCGGACGGCTTTTTCTGATTGGTGGAATATCATCAATCTGCCATAATCGCAAGAGAGGATTCGGCGGATGCATAAGAGAGCACGCATATCACCGGATGGGGAAGAAGGATCGGCATGAAGAGCCTGCTGTATATTGCGTTCAATAACCGGGAAAACCAACTCTTTGGTGTTCGGGCGAAGATTTTGTCGCAATGTCGAGCATTTGCGGCATATGGTTATCAGGTTGACCTGGTCGAGAGATGCGGCGCGCAAACTGTTGTAAAAACGGCAGGAACGCAGGCTGTTGTGAAAGAGCGAAAAGCGCGGATAAACAATTATTGTTTCAGAAGCATACTGGATAAACAGTATCAGATGAAGGATATTGCCGGATATGTGCGTGAAAGAAAGTACGATGCATGCTATATCCGATATGATTTTTCCGATTTGGGCTTTATCAGCTTGCTGAAGGCGTTGAAACTGCGATGCAGAAAGATTGTGCTGGAGTTACCTACATATCCGTACGACGAGGAGAATAATAGGACGGTTTTATCGCGCATAAAACTGTTGGTTGATATGCATTATCGGAGACAGCTTCACAAATATGTAGATTACATTTCCACGTTCTATGCGGGTAATGAGCGGATATTTGGTATTCCGACCATCGTGACTCCGAATGGATTTGATTTTTCAACAATGTCCCCTGTCAATGATGCGTTGCCCTCGGATGGTTTGCACGTCATTGCGGTTTCATCTATGAGAGAATGGCATGGCTATGAACGCTTCCTGGAGGGGATGAAGAACTATTATCAACAGGGTGGCAAGCGTAAGCTGGTTTTTCATCTTGTTGGAAATGGTCGTGAGTGTCCGAAGTATAAGCGGCTTGCGGCGGAGTATGGTCTTAGCGAATATGTTGTGTTCGAAGGGGTCTTGCATGGAGAAGCGCTTGATGCGGTATATGAAAAATGTGCAATAGGGATTGATTCGCTTGCCAGACATCGAAGCGGCATAAAGGTGCTTAGCTCGTTGAAAAGCCGCGAATATGGCGCGAAGGGAATACCGATGATCAATGCTTGTAAGATCGATATTCTTTCGGATGAATTCCCATATCTGTTGAGCGTTTCTGCGGATGAAACGCCGATTGATATCAAAACGGTGTTTGATTTCTACGACAAGTGTTTCTCGGACGGACGCAGCAGAACTCAGCTCGGTGAAGAGATTCGCAGTTACATTGAAAAGCGAAGCGCAATGAAAGAGACATTGGCAGCAGTTGTGGAAGCCATTGAGGGATAAACCCTGAAATGCGGAAGCGTTTATCCCGGTATAAGCAGTTTAAGGTTGTTCTCTCAAACGATGAGGGGGATAGGGATGAAGCGATTACTCATTCTATTTACCAACGGTTTTCCTTATAACACAAGTGAACCCTATTTGGAAACGGAATATCCCCTGTATTCGGAGTATTTTGATAAGGTCTTGATTGTAGCAGCGTGCAGGCGAAATGAAACGGTAACCAGACGGATTGACTGCGGGAATACAGAGGTCATTCAAGACTATACGCTTTCAAAGGATATACGCTCTATGATTGAAGCGATACCTTTTGTGCTGACAGACCGATTGTTTTATCATGAACTGATACATCTTATATGTGCCGAAGGGGTTACATGTAAGAAGCTGTACGACATGCTCGTGTTTGCACTATGCGGCAATCACAGAGCAATGCAGGCAAGGCGATGGCTTCGCAGGCATCCCGAGTATCAGGCGGCAGTGGCATATGCCTATTGGCTGCATATTCCTGCATATGCTGCGCTTCGATTAAAAAGGATGCTGAAAGGAAAGCTGCAAACGGTTTCCCGGGCGCATGGTTATGATCTGTATTTGGAGCGGCACGAAACGGGATATATTCCATTTCATTTTCAAATGTACAAAGGGCTGGACGCTGTCGCATCAGTTTCAAACCAAGGCAAGGAATACTTGCTCAGCCGCTATGGAAAGACGGGGCGGGTCTGTGTACACCGATTGGGCGCGGCAGACCGCGCACAGCATAATCCGTATGACAGCCGTGACGTGCTCCGTCTGGTGTCTTGTGCGCGCTGTGTTTCTCTTAAACGACTGGATCGCATTGTGGATGCGCTGACCCATATGACAGATATGCCGGTTGAGTGGACGCATATCGGGGACGGCCCCGTTCAGAAGGAGCTTGAAAGATATGCTGAAGAAAAACTCCCGGCCAATGTGACAGCGGTTTTCAAGGGGAGTATGGCGAATGAACAGGTATATGAGATATATGCCCGCAGGTCATTTCATGCATTTGTTAACGTAAGTGAGACGGAGGGGATTCCGGTTGCAATCATGGAGGCGATGAGTTTTGATATCCCTGTCATTGCAACCGATGTTGGCGGAACGGCTGAGTTGGTTGACGATGCGAACGGATATTTGCTTCACAAGGACTTTTCGCCAGAGGAGCTGGCACGAAGTATCAAGCGGATTGCGGAGCTGCCGGAATGTGCGTACATTCAAATGAGAAAGGCAGCCCGGATGAAATTTGAACAAGAATACTGTGCAGAAACGAATTATCGAGCGTTTTTAAAGCGTCTTTGAATCATGGTGATGAAGAGCATGTGTACGCAAATTGTCATGCTGATGTGCAGATAACCTTTGGTGAGCGCTGCAGATGCCTGCGTGAATATTTGGGATAATGGGAGATGAATAAAATGGAAAAGATATCGATCATTGTTCCGGTATATAATTCTGAAAAAACCTTGGTGCGTTGTTTATCCAGTTTGAAAAATCAAACGTATACCAACATAGAAGTCATCATGATTGATGATGGATCTTCGGACGACAGTGCGTCTGTCTGCAGAGCGTTTGCGCAGAAGGACCGGCGTTTTCGATACTGTTTCCAAGAGCATAGAGGCGTTTCAGCTGCGCGCAATCGCGGATTGGATCTGGCTGAAGGGGCGTATATAGGCTTTTGCGACAGCGACGATTGGGCAGAAGCGGATATGTACGAAACGCTGGTTTCACAGATGGAAAATGAAGAGGCAGACGTATCGATCGTCAGTTTTTGCATAAATGATGATATGGAAGGGGTTTCCGGCCAAAGGGTAAGCACTCAGATACTCGAAGGAAAAGAAGCCGTTTTGCAGCTGCATTTGAAGCGCTTAAACATATCATCAAGCCTGTGGAATAAGCTGTTCAGGAAGGCTCTCTTTGACAGCGTGCGCCTGGATGAAGAGATTACAAATCTGGAAGACATGTTAGCGGTTTGGGAGCTGCTTATTCAATCCCGGAAAGTGGCATACACAAACACACCGAAGTATCATTATTGCCTTCGCAGCAATTCATTGTCATCGGAGATTAAGGAATCGTATTGGTCGTATCGCAAAGCAGCGTATCGTATGAAGGAGAAAATGGAACGGGTTATGCCGGAGAATACGGCGTATGCGCAGCGTACGATCGTGTTGTATGCGTGCTGGAATATAGAGCGTCTTCTGAACCAGAAGAAAATGGAGAACAAATATTACTCAATTCTGCGCAGGGATGTGATTTCACAATACAGCAAAGAAGTCAGAAAGCTGTTTTCGGTGAAAGAACAAATCATGATTCGGGGGCTCTCGAGTGGAAAATACATAGCTTCGTTTTTTGTAAAGGCCATGGCGCTCAATAGAATGATAAAGAGCCTCAGAAAAAGGAAGAATGCATGAATACCAAGGGAAATCTGAGAAAGAGTGCATGTAATCTGCTGTACTCGTTGGTGTATCAGATTGTAACGATTGCCATGGGGTTGATATTGCCCAGGGTCATACTCGTTGGGTTCGGGTCAGAGATCAATGGATTGCTCAATTCTGTTGCGCAGGCCATTGCGTATATGGCGCTGTTTGAAGCGGGAATCCAATCTGCCGCCGCAAAATCCCTCTATGGTACGCTTGCCAAAGGCGATAAGGCGGCAACAAACAGCGTATTGGCGGCTATTCATGACAGCTATCGCAGGGTTGGGATGCTTTATTTTGCCGGACTTCTTGGGTTGTCGGCTGCTTATCCATTGCTTGTCAGAATCGAAGAATTAACGTATTTTCAGGTGTTTCTGATTATTCTGTTTTCGGGAATGGGCAATGTCATTGCGTTTTTCAAGCAGGCGAAGTACAGGATATTGCTCTGTGCCGATGGCAGGGAGTACATTATTACGAATCTGAATACGGTTACTTCGATTGTCGGCAATGCACTGAAAATTGTACTTTTGAGCCTTCACATTCAGGTTCATGTTGTGATCGCTTTGACATTTCTCGTTTCCTTTATGCATGTTGTATTCATTGAATGCTATGTTCGCCGGAATTATAGCTGGATAGACCTGAATGTGATTCCGGATCATGCTGCGCTGAAACAGAGCAAATATGCGTTTATTCATCAGTTTTCGGGGCTGGTTTTCTCCAATACGGATATGATCCTGCTGACAGTCTTCTGTGATTTGAAAGCAGTCAGTGTTTATGCGGTTTATAAGCTGGTTGTGGGGCATATATCAAGCCTGATTATGACGCCATTTAACAGCTGTTCGTTTGTTCTGGGACAGTTATTCCATTTGGATCGGAAGAAGTATACCCAATTGTTAGATGGTATACAAGTGGGATTCAGTGTTCTGGTGTTTTCTGTTCTGACGGTAACCTATCTTTTGCTTACATCCTTTATGGGGATATACACCAATGGAGTAACCGACGTTTGTTATGTTGACCGTTACCTTCCGATTCTGTTTGTTGCGGCTGAAATCCTACATCTGATTCGTGTTCCGATGATGCATACCGTCAACAATTGTGCCGGACATTTTCAGGAAACACTTTCAAGAACGCTGATGGAGACTGGGATCAATCTGGTCGTTTCAATCGTAGGCGTAAAGGTTTGCGGCATATACGGCGTTTTGATTGGAACAATTGCTGCGCTGCTGTATCGAAGCGTTGATTTTACGATCTACGCCAACAGAGCGATACTGATGAGAAGCTCGGCGAAGCCCCTTTTGGTGTATGGCGTGAATATCGCCGCAATGATTGCGATATCGGCGATACTGGGCAAGGCGGACATCAGCATCACAACGTACAAACAGTTTTGCGTTTGCGGTCTGATTATAACCCCTCCTGTTATGCTGATCTATTTCGTTGTGAATGTGTGCTTTTTCCGAAAAGATTTGGCATATCTGCTTCATGGATATATAAAGGGCAGGCTGAAGGCTTGAAATGCTCCAAAGGTGCAGCCTTTTTCAATGAAACGTCCATAGAACCTGCTTGGCAATTATGGCTTGCAATGGTGCAAATAATCTTGTAAAATATATACAAAGAACTGTGCGCATTTGATCCTGTTTTTTCGAATTCTGGAAAAGAGGCGATTTCTGTGAACATATTTGTGTGCATTAAGCAGGTGCCTTCGACGAACAAGGTGCAGGTTGATGAAAAGACCGGCGTTTTGAAGCGCGACGGCATTGCCAGCAAAATGAATCCGTATGACTTGTATGCTTTGGAAACGGCACTGCGCCTCAAGGAAAAACATGGCGGCAGGGTCGTTGTGGGCACCATGGGGCCGCCGCAGGCGCAGGCAGTCGTGCGCGAAGCGTATATGATGGGCGCGGACGAAGGCTATGTTTTCTCCGATCGCCGTCTGGGCGGCGCGGATGTGCTGGCGACCAGCTATACGCTTTCTCAGGCGATACAAAGCGTCGGCGATTTTGACCTGATTCTCTGCGGCAAGCAGACGACGGACGGCGACACGGCGCAGGTGGGTCCTGCCATCGCGGAGCATATGGGCATTCCGCATGCGGCGTGGGTTTCAAAGCTCGAGGTTTCCGGCGACGGCGTGAACGCCGAACAGCAGCTTCAGGATGTGATCGAGACCGTGCATATGCCCTTCCCGTGTCTGGCGACGGTGGAGCAGGATATCTGCATGCCGCGCCTGCCCTCGCTCAAGGTCGCCAGGGAAATTGGCGATAAGCCCATTGCGATCCAGGGACTGGACAGCTTCATGGACAAGAATCCCAATCACTACGGCCTTACGGGCAGCCCCACGCAGGTGGAGCGCATTTTCCCGCCGGCCAATGATACGGAGCATGAGGTCTGGGAGGGCGAGGGCTGCGCCGAAAAGCTTCATGACCTGCTCAAGAAATGGAAATTCGTGTAAAGGAGGGATGATTCATGGCACAGATTGCGATTCTGGCGCGTAAATGCACCGGCTGCGGACAATGCCGGCAGAATTGTCCCTTCGGCGCGATCGATATGGTGAATGGCAAGCCGGAGCTCAATGCAGCCTGCAAGGTTTGCGGTATCTGCGTGAAGAATTGTCCGGAAAAGGCGATTGTGAAGCTGGAAACCAAGGTCGATTCCGTCGATAAAACCAAGTGGAACGACATCCTTGTCTATGCCGAAGTCAGCGGCGGCCGCCTGCATCCTGTGGGGCTGGAGCTCATCGGCAAGGCGCGCGAGCTCTGCGAGAGCGTGCCGGGCTTCAAGGTCAAAGCCGTGCTTGTCGGTGACGGCGTAAGTAGCTATGCTGAGGAACTGCGCCATTACGGCGTCAGCGAGGTTGCCGTGTATGACGATCCCGAGCTGGGCTATTACCGCGCGGACGCCTATGCTTCCTGCGTGGAGGATTACATCAAATATGCCAAGCCGAGCGTCGTACTCGTTGGTGCGACCGCGCTGGGGCGAAGCCTTGCGCCGCGCCTGTCCACGCGATTCCATACGGGCCTGACGGCGGACTGCACGACGCTGCTGCTGCGCGAGAATACGGATCTCGTGCAGATCCGTCCGGCGTTCGGCGGCAACATCATGGCGCAGATTGTGACGACGAACACCCGCCCGCAGTTTGCGACCGTGCGCTATAAGGTCATGAACCCGCCGGTGAGGGAAGAGAATGCTTCCGGCGAAATCCTCGTGCGTAAGATCCCCAAGGCCGTCATGCAGTGTGTGAGCAGCTGCGTGAGCGTGAAGCCTGTTCCGCCCAGGAAGAGCATCTCCGACGCGGATGTGCTGGTGGTCGGCGGCCGCGGCCTGCAGAAGGAAGCGGACCTTGCGATGATCAAGGAGCTTGCCTCGCTGCTGGGCGGCGACTGGGCGGTAACCCGTCCGCTGGTGGAAAAGGGATGGACGACCAACGAGCGCCAGATTGGCCTTTCCGGCCGTACGGTGCGCCCGAGACTGATTGTCACCTGCGGCGTCAGCGGCGCAATCCAGTTCACGGCCTGTATGAATGGCAGCGACCATATCGTATCCATCAATACGGATAAAACCGCGCCGATCTTCGATACCGCGCACGTCGCGATCGTGGGCGATCTGTATGAGATTGTGCCGGCGCTGATCAGCAAGCTGAAGGAGGCACAGGCATGAAGACGTTCAATCGTGTAACGCAAAAGGATCTGGCTTACTTCAATGCGCTGATGCCGGGGCGCGTATTCAGCGGCGAGGCCATTTCCACAGATTATGATCACGACGAGATGACCGAGTACGGCCATTTTATGCCGGAGGCGGTCATTCAGGCGCTTTCGACCGAGGAGGTCAGCGCCGTGCTGAAATACTGCAATGAACACAACATCGCCGTCACCCCGCGCGGCTCGGGCACGGGTCTTTGCGGCGGCTGCGTGGCGATCCATGGCGGCGTCGTGCTCTCCACGGAGAAGATGAAGCGCGTGCTGGAGGTCGATCGCCGCAATATGACGGCGACCGTCGAGCCGGGCGTGCTGCTGATGGAATTCCCCAAGGCGCTGGAAGGCACGGGTCTGTTTTATCCGCCGGATCCCGGCGAGAAGACCGCGACCATGGGCGGCAATGCGATGACCAATGCCGGCGGCATGCGTGCCGTGCGCTACGGCGTGACGCGCGATTATGTGCTGGGCATGGAGGTCGTCCTCGCCGACGGCAGCGTGATTCATCTGGGCGGCAAGAATGTCAAGAATTCCAGCGGATACAGTCTGCTCGACCTGATGGTGGGCAGCGAGGGCACGCTGGGCTTCCTCACAAAGCTGACCGTCAAGCTCATTCCCGAGCCGAAGGTCAATCTTTCGCTGCTGATGCCCTTTGACGATCTGGATACCTGCATCGGCGCGGTGCCGGCTGTGCTGGGCTGCGGCTGCGAGCCGACGGCGGTTGAATTCATGGAGCGCGAGGTCATTGCCTGCGCCGAGACATATCTGGGCAAGCAGTTCCCGGATACCAGCGCGGATGCATATCTGCTGGTACGCCTGGATGGCCCGAGCGCCGAGGCGCTCAGGCCTGCGATGGATACCCTGACCGATCTGGCGCTGGCCATCGGCGCGAAGGATGTTCTGCTGGCGGATACGGACGAGCGCAAGGAAAGCATCTGGAATGCGCGCGGCGCGTTTCTGGAGGCGATCAAGGGCAGCACGTCCACGATGGATGAATGCGACGTGGTCGTTCCGCGCGATGTGATTCCGGCGTTTGTGAAAAAGAGTGTGGAAATCGGCAGGCGCGTCGGCGTGCGCATCTGCTCCTTCGGCCATGCGGGCGATGGCAATCTGCATATCTATGCCTGCCGTGATGATATGGAGGAGGCGGCCTGGAAGGCGGCCTGCGATCAGGTGATGGATGAGCTCTATGCCGCTGCGCGCGCGATGGGCGGCGAGGTCAGCGGCGAGCATGGAATCGGCCATGCCAAGCGCGGCTTCCTGAGCGAGAGCGTCGGCGAGGTTCAGATGAACCTGATGCGCGGCATCAAGGCTGCGTTTGACCCGAACGGCATTCTCAATCCGGGAAAGGTTGTGTGATAGGGGGAACGCTGGGCTGCCGATCCGGGAAACCTGCCTGAGGGACGTTGTCCCTCAGACTCCCCTCATTGCTTCGCGCTTATTGATCGTTTTTCTGAGAATAAAGAACGGCAGCTGTCGCAAAACGCGGCAGCTGCTGCTGTTTTATCAGGTTGGATCAGAAAAGAACTTCTGCTGTGCAAGAAGCGCTGCGCCGAGAATTCCGGCGTCGTTCTGGTGTTTAGCAATGCGAATCTGACAAAGCAGCGGATCGGTGGTCCCGCTGAACATGCGCGCAAGCTCTTTCTGGCAGTGCGAGGCGAGGAAATCGCCTGCGCCGCTGAGCCCGCCGCCCAGAACGATCACTTCCGGATCGAAGGCCATCACCAGATTGTTCAGGCCGATACACAGCATGCGCACATAATCCTTAAAGCAGCGCAGCATGTCCGCGTCGCCGCTCTTGGCCAGCTCGATCACATCCTTCACAGGGCGGTTCCCAGCCATGCGTCCGAGCGCCGCGGCGGAGGCGTAGAGCTCCAGGCAGCCGCGCCGCCCGCAGGCGCAGCGCGGACCGTCCTTCCGGATGATCATATGGCCGAATTCTGCGCCGAGATGATTCCTGCCGCGATAGGGTTTGCCGCCCACGATCATGGCGCCGCCGATGCCTGTGCCCAGCGTCAGATAGATCGCGCACTCTGCGCCTTTGCATTCGCCGTCGAGCCATTCGGCCATGAGCGCCGCCTGCGCGTCGTTGCCGATGCATACGGGATGCTCAAGGCGCTCCGTGAGCATCCGGCGCAGGGGAACGTTTTCCCAGCCCAGATTGCTTGCAGCGACGTTGTCGCCATCCTGCTGCACAGAGCCCGCCGTGCCTACGCCGACGCAGTCAATTTCCTGCCCCTGCAGCATTCCTGCGATCAGGTCGCAGACGGCCGCGGGATCGCCATGCGGCGTTTTTGCGCTGGTTTTGTATACGATTTTTCCGTCGTCCAGAATGCCCGCCTTGATGCTCGTTCCGCCGATATCCACGCCTGCAATGCGCATATCCAATTCCTCCGGTTGTCATTTGGTGTGCATGCCGTCCTCCAGCACGGTGAAAGCGACGTTCCAGTCGTCGTCCCAGGCGGTCAGATGCGCGCATCTGCCAGGCTCAATCGTGCCCAGAGATGCATAGCCCATATGCATAGCCGGTGTGAGGCTGGCCATGGCGACGGCGTCCGGCTCGCTTGCGCCTAGCCGCATCATGTTGCGCACAGCCTGATCCAGATACGCGCCGCCGCCGTCGAGCGCGCCGTCGATGGTATGGCTGATGCCGTCCTTCACGACGATATGATAGCCCTCCATGAAGTATTCACCGTCCGGCATGCCATGCGTCGCGACAGAGTCGGAGACGAGGAGCATGCGCTCAGGACCCTTCATGCGGTAAATCATCTGCAGCGTGCCGCCGTGCAGATGCTCCAGGTCACAGATCGCCTCGCAATACACATGAGGATGAAGCAGTGCGGCGGTGATCACGCCGGGATCGCGGTGATGAATCGGCCTGCAGGCGTTGAACGTGTGGCAAAGGGCATTTACGCCCTGCGAGAACGCATGCTGCGCCTGTTCAAATGTCGCGTTGGTATGTCCGGCCTGCACGATCACGCCTTTGGAGAGCAGATAAGCGATCAGCTCGTCCGCGCCCGGATTTTCCGGCGCGAGGGATATCCTGCGGATCACGTCCTCGTAGCCGGAGAACAGCTCTTCATAAGCGGCGATGGAAGGCGAGATGATGGCGCTTTCCTGCATCGCGCCGGGACGGCGCAGGCTCAGAAACGGCCCTTCCAGATGCGCGCCGAGAATGCGCGCGCCGCTGAGCTGTCCTTCCTGCTGCATGTGCATGGCCTGCCTTGTAACCTCCAGACCGTGGCGCATCGTGTCGCGCCGGCCGGTGGAGATGGTCATTAAAAAGCCGGTAACGCCGCAGGCGAGCAGCTTGTTTAGGAACGGTTCGATGATGTCCAGATCAAAATCCCGGGCGTTGAACCCCTCGCCGCCGTGTATGTGCAGATCGATCAGGCCGGGGGTGAGGATATCCGCATGGATGGGCGCATCCTCGCCCGGTTCGACGGAGACGATAAAGCCGCCGTGCACGGTGACGATCCGATCCTCGAGGAAGCCCTGAGGGGTGAAAAGGCGTCTGGCATGAATACGCATGAATGCCTCCGAATCAAAGGGTCAGGGATTGTACGCGCGCAGAAAAAGCCTGCTGTACATCGGCTGGAGCAGCTGTCTGGCGCGCTTCATTGAAGATGTATTCGTTGAACAGGTCGAATTCTCCGGAGAGATCCTCGGTGTCGGCTGTCGCCGCGAGTACCATGTTTTGCCCGGGCGCGACGATGCAGTATTGTCCGTTGGAGCCGTCCCCGCGGAAGCGGCCGTTTGTGCAGCGCCACAGGTGATAGCCGTAGCCCTGCGCCCACTCGGGCTTGCGCGGCACGGTGTCGGTGGCGATGTGTACCTGCGTGGCCAGACGAAGCCATTCCTGCGGGATGATCTGCTCTGCGTTCCGTTTGCCGCCCTGCATGAGGCAAACGCCGAATTTGGCGATGTCCTCGCAGGGGAGATACAGGCCCCATCCGCCGCAGCAGATGCCCTGCGGGCTCATATCCCAGCGGGGCTTCTCAATACCCAGCGGCGCAAACAGGCGGGGCATGAGGTAATCGCGGATATTCATGCCCGTGACCTTGTGCACCATGCAGGAGATGAGGTAAGAACCATGGCTGTTGTAGCGGAAGATGGAGCCCGGTTCGGCGTCGCAGCCGCAGGCAAGCGCGGCCTGCGCCCAGTCCTCGCCCGGGTTTCCTTCAGGCTTGAAAATATGGTCGAGGTTGTCGCTCTTCTGCGCAAGGCCGGAGCTCATGCAAAGCAGGTGATGCAGCGTCACCTGGGAGAGCCACGGATCCGGATTTTCAGGCGCTTTGTCGTGCAGCACGTCGATCAGACGGCTGTTCCAGTCAAGCAGCCCTTCGGCCACGGCAAAGCCTGCGGCGACGGATGTGAACGGCTTGCTGACAGAATAGCACACGTGCGGCGTCTTCGCAGTGTGCGGGGCGAAGTGTATGTCGGCTGCGAGCATGCCGTTTTTGATCACCATGACGCTGTGCTGCTCAATACCTGAAGCCTTCAGCGCGTCCAGATAATCCATCAGCGCCTGGGAAGAAAGCCCGGCTTCCTCGGGCGAAGAAGCGATTTTCCAGGGATTCATGATTTGCCTCCTCAGTCGATGTATGCAAGACCGCGGATGCCGGATACGCCGAGGCCCGGCGCATCGGATACGGTGATGGTGCGCTCGTCAAAGATGCTTCCGCCCTCGACAGGATCTTCGCTGCACAGAACGGGACCATCCAGATCGACCTTGGTGATGATGGATTTGGCACAGGCCAGATGCACAGCTGCATTGACGCTGACCTTGGCTTCAAGCATGCAGCCGATCATACATTCCACCCCGTAAACCTCGGCGGCAGAGGCAATCCTCAGCGCATTGTGGATGCCGCCGCACTTCATGAGCTTGATGTTGATGAGGTCGGCTGCGCCCATCTGCATGATCTTCATGGCGTCCTCGGCGGAGAAAACGCTCTCGTCTGCCATGACGGGCACATAAGAGCGCTCGGTGACATAGCGCAGGCCCTCGAAATCGCGGCCGGGAACGGGCTGTTCGACGAGCTCGATGTCCAGTCCGCGATCCTGCATCTGGTTGAGAAGCATGACGGCCTGTTTGGGCGTCCAGGCCTGGTTGGCGTCGATGCGCAGACGTACATCCTTGCCGACGGCCTCGCGCACAGCGGTAAGGCGTGCGACGTCGAGCGTCGGGTCGATACCAACCTTGATCTTGAGCGTATCGTATCCGCGGCTGAGGGCGGCCAGGGCGTCTCTGGCCATCTCCTCAGGCGGGTTGACGCTGATGGTGATGTCGGTGGTGATGCTCTTGCGGCTTGCGCCCAGCAGCTTATATACAGGCGCGCCCAGCATCTGGCCATAGAGGTCGTACAGCGCGATATCCACGGCGGCCTTGGCGCTGGTGTTATGCACGATGGACCTGTCCAGCCGCTTCATCAGCGGCTCCAGCGCGTCGATTTCCTGACCGACGAGGGTGGGAATGATGTGATCGCGCAGCGCGCCCACAATGGCGCCGGTGGTATCGCCTGTGATTGCGCCCGTGGGCGGCGCTTCGCCGTAGCCGACAAGGCCGGTATCGGTGTGAATCTCCACGATCACATCTTCGACGCTGTTTACCGTGCGAAGCGCGGTTTTAAAGGGAACGTGAAGCGGCACGGAGAGCTTTGCCAGGCGGATATCTGTAATCTTCATGATGGGAGCCCCTCTCAAAAGGATGAACAAAAGGTATGCGTTGTCGTTGAAAATATTATAAAACGCACAACTTTTCTTGTCAACAATGTCTACTTAAATCCGAATTTATCCCTTGCTGGAAACGGTCATTTGATCTATACTGTACATATCCAAGCGGATGCAGAATCGATCCATATGACCGTCATCGAGAGGGAAAGAATATGATCAGGAAAACAAACGCATGGCTGGAAGATTCCTTTACGTCCGAGCATTTTACCTATGCGCAGCTGCGCAGCATGTTCTTCGCGCTGATCATGGATCAATTCTTTATCGTCTTCATCAATATGCTTTCCACATCGATGGTTTCCTCCACCGGTGAGGCGGCGATTGCGGCGGTGAATATGGTCGGCGTCATCAATGGCCTTGTGGCGCTGGTGTTCAATTCGTTTGCCGTCGGCGGCTCGATCATCATCGCCCGGGCGAAGGGCCATGGCGACGCGCACGGCATTCGCCATGCCATCGGCGGCACGATTGCTCTTTGCGGCGCAACGGCGGTCACGCTGTGCGTGCTGCTCTATGCGCTCTCTTCCGTGCTCGTCCATGCGCTCTATCCGGCTGCGGAGCCGCTGCTGATCAGCTACTCCATCCACTACATGCGCCGGATCGCCATTTCGTTTATCCCGTATGCGCTCTTTAATGCGGTGTTCAATGCCTTCCGCAGCCTTGGCGATACGAAGTCGAGCCTCTTTCTGACCATTGTCATCAACGGCATACATCTGGTGTGCAGCTTCACGTTCATCAACGTCATGAAGCTGGGCGTGACCGGCGCAGGCCTTTCCTATATCGTCGCGCGCGTGATCGGCGCAACGCTGGCGCTCGTGTGGCTCATGCTTATCCATAACGAGTATCATGTGCAGCCTAAGCATCTGCTGCATTTTTCAAAGCGCATCACCAAGCAGGTCGTTTCGCTCGGCCTGCCCATCGCGTCGGAATCTGCGCTCTTCCAGGGCGGCATGCTGCTGGTGCAGGTATATCTGGCGCGCCTGACCACCACGGAGCTCGCTGCGCACGGCGTGGCCAATTCCATCCTCATGCTCTATAACACCACCGGCAATGCACTCACCGCGCTGGCGAGCACCGTATGCGGCCAGTGTTTCGGCGCGGCGATGTATGGCATGGTGCGCAGATACTGTCTCAAGTTTGTGCAGGTGGGCCGCTTCATTGTGCTGGCAACGTGCCTGATGATCGTGCCGCTCCTGCCGGCGCTTTTGCATATGTATCGGCCCAGCGAGCAGGCGACGCCGATCATCTATCAGTGTCTGCTCATTGCAACAGTGGCCATGCCGCTCATCTGGTGCGACGGCTATGTGACGCCGATGGCTCTGCGTGCCGCGGGCGACGTCATGTTTTCCACGGTTGTGTCGGTCGCGTCGCTGTTTATCGGAAGAATCGCGATCGGCTATATCCTCACGATCGTCGTGGGGCTGGGCGTGCCGGGCGTGTGGCTGGGCATGATGGTGGAATGGCTGATCCGTGCGCTGCTGCTGCGCCATCGCGTCAAGGGAGATAAGTGGCTTTCTCACCATGCGTAAAGGAGGAAGACGGAATGCGGATCAGAACATATCAGGACAAAGATATTCAGCCCATTGTGTCCCTGTGGAATCGCTGCGTTCAGACGGGCGAGGTGCTCTATCGGCCGCTGGAGGCAAAGTATTTTGAAGAGAAATTCCTGAATCAGCCCGGCACGGATATCTTTGTGGCGGAGGAGGACGGTGCGCTGTGCGGTTTTCTGGCCGGATGCGCGCAGACATCCTTCCTGCCGGGGCAGACGGAGGAAAACACGCCGGCGTATCTGTCCGTCTTCATGGTTGCGCCCGAGCATCGCAGAAAGGGAATCGGCAGCGCGCTGATTGCCGCGTTTGAAGCGCATTTTGCGGCCGTGGGCAAGATAGCGTTTGCCGTCTCCAGCCTCTGCCCGATCAATCTGGACTGGGTGATCCCCGGCACGCCGGGGCATGAGCACAACAACATGCCGGGCATGGATGAGGACTGCCCGGGTTACGAATTCCTCAAAAAGCGCGGCTACGGCGTCTATGTGCGGGAAGTGGCGATGTATCTGAATCTTGCCGACTATGAAAAGAAGCCCGAAGTGGAGGCGCGCCGAGAAGCGCTCAGGCAGCAGGGGATTACAGCCGGGCTGTATGATCCCGCGCAGCAGGCGGAATTCGACGGCATGTGCGATCGCGTGGGCAGCGAGTATTGGCGGCAGGTGCTGCGCGAGGAGACGGCCAGGGAAGACCCGCGCCCGATTCTCGCTGCGGTAACGGATGGCCATATCGTCGGCTTCACCGGACCTGTGGACAGGCAGGAAAACGGCCGCGGCTGGTTTACAGGCATCTGCACCGATCCGCTCTATGAAAAGCGCGGCATCGCGGGCGTGCTGTTTAATGATCTGATGGGCGAGTTCATCAAGGTGGGCGCAGCCTATTCGACGCTCTTTACCGGAACCGAGAATCACGCCCAGCGGCTGTATCTGAAGACGGGCTTCAGGCCGGCCAGATACTTTGCCATCATGAAAAAGACTGTGGAGGATTAAGCGATGAAAACGATCATGGCAGTCGGCGCGCATACCGGCGATGCGCAGCTCACCAGCGGGCTTCTGCTCGCCAGACATGCCCAGCAGGGCGACCGCATCATCACGCTCGATCTGACCGCCGGCGAGCGCGGTACGCCCGCCGGCTTTACGCAGGAGAGCTTCCGCCAGTACAACATCGAATGCGCGGGCCAGTTCGCCGAGATGCTTGGCGGCAAGAGCATCGTGCTCGATACTCCGGACGGCGAACTCGAGTATTCGCAGGATCTGGCGATCCGCATCGGCGACATCATGCGCGAGTATGAGGTCTCGACCGTGCTGTATCACTGGAAAAACTCCATGCACAAGGATCATATCGCGGCCAGCAAGCTGACGACGGATGCGATCTTCTTTGCGTCTTTGCGTACGTTTGAGCGTCCGCTGCCGCCGGCCCCGATCCGCCGCTTTCTCTATGCCGAAAACTGGGAGGACAGCGAGGGATTCGTGCCTTACGTATACTTCGACGTTTCCGATGCGTTCCCGCTGTGGAAGGAGGCTGTGCGCAAGCTCTGGCTGACGGAAAACAGCAAGGATTTCAAGTATCTGCAGTATTACGAAGGGCTCGCCCGCATGCGCGGCGCGCTCATCAAAAAGGAATACGGCACGGCGTTTGCGACGGACGACTACGCCAAGCGCGTGATCTGGGAAACCTGATAACAGAAAGGGGAGCGGGACATGACTCGCTGCGGCATCGACAATCTGCATCTGGTGCACGACATGCTCAAGGGAAAGCGTCTGGGCCTGATGACCAACCCCACGGGCGTGAATGCGCAGCTGCGCTCGACGATCGATATCCTGCATGAGCAGTATCAGCTCACGGCGCTGTTTGCCTGCGAGCATGGCGTGCGCGGCGATATTCAGGCCGGCGCGCATATCGCGTCTATGCCCGATCCCGAGACGGGTGTGATGGTCTACAGCGTTTACGGAAAGACGCATCATCTGAGCGAGGAAATGCTGGATAGCTTTGACGTTTTCGTCTTTGATATGCAGGACGTCGGCGCGCGGTTTTATACGTATCTGTATTCGCTCTCCTTTGCCATGGAAGACTGCGCCGGAGCGGGCAAGCCTGTTGTCGTGCTGGACAGGCCGAATCCGCAGGGCGGCCTGAACGTCGCCGGCACGCTGCTGGATGAGAAGGTTAAATCCTTCGTCGGCGAATATGCCATGCCCACGCGCTACGGCCTGACGATCGGCGAATATGCGCGCTGGGTGAAGGATTATCTCGCTCTGGATGTGCAGCTGCATATCGCCCCGATGACGGGCTGGACGCGCGATATGACCTATGAAGAAACCGGGCTCGCCTTTGTGCCGCCCTCGCCCAACTGCGCTACGCTCCATGCAGCCAGAATTTATATCGGCACCTGTATATTCGAGGGAACCAATATCTCCGAAGGGCGCGGTACGGTGCTGCCCTTTGAGTATATCGGCGCGCCGTATATCGATGCTGCCGAGTTGGAGCGGCGCATGAATGCGCTGGGAATTCCGGGTGTGCGCTTCCGCCGGGCGTATTTCACACCGCAGTTTTCTAAACATGCTGGGCAGCAGTGCTGCGGCGTGCAGGTTCATGTTACCGATGAAAAGCGCGCGGATACGTTCGCAGCAGGCCTTTATCTGCTGGAAACCATCCGCGAGATGCACGGCGATCAGCTCGTCTGGACGGGCATTGAGGATGCGGAATACAAGACGATCGATAAGCTTCTGGGCACGGATGCGTATCGCCTGGGTAAACTGAGCGCGAAGGGACTCGTTGAGGAAAACCGCCCAAAGATTGCTGCATGGCAGGAAAACAGCAAGAAGTATTGGCTGTATCCATAAGGAATTAACGCAGACGGTCGGTTTGAATGCGCGAAGCGAGGGAGGGAGTCTGAGGGACAACGTCCCTCGGGCAGGTCGGGCGGCAGCCCGGCGTATTCCGTATAAAAAGGAGCTGCATGAGCAGCTCCTTTTATGATGCCTTTACGCCTGCAGCGCAACCGGCAGCTTGCCCTCCGCTTCTGCTTTTCCGGTGAGCACGTCGATCGCCGCCGCAACGGCTTCCAGCGTCAGCGAATAGCTGCAAACGACGGTGCAGCCCTCGGGGATAAGGTGCGCGCCGTAGGGCGCGGCCAGCAGCACAATAGCGACCTGCTTGCCTCTGGCGAGCGCCTGCCTGGCAGCTTCGATCTCGATGCAGTCTTCCGTGATCCGCTGAACGCCGATGACCAGCGCGTCATATTCGGGCGCATCTTCCATCCTGTCCAGCGTCGTGTATGCACAGCCGGTATGCATGTTCGCCATCTGGCCAAATGTCAGCTTGCGCGGATCGGCATGGGTCAGGCCGAAAGCCAGCTCCTTAATCGGCGCACCGGCATAAAGTGCATTGCCGCTGATCGTGCCGCCGGAAAGCTTTGTCACGGCCTTGAGGCATGCAGCCTTATTCACGGCAGCATGCGCACCGAAATCGGGCTTAGCAGCAGGCTCAGCCAGGCTGAACTTTGCCTTGGCGCGCAGGATGCGGCCGACAGCCTCGTCGATGCGCTCCATTGGGATTTCCCCGCTGAGCGCAGCTTCATACAGCGCATCCAGGCATTCCTTCTGGCTTTCCTGTACGCCGCTGCCGCCCGTGCCGATGCACAGAAGATCCACGCCGGCCTTGATTGCCTTGACACAGCCGTTTGGCACGCCGTAGTGATCCTTGATAGCGAGCATGTGCATGCCGTCGGAGACGACCACGCCGTCAAAGGCGAGCTCCCTGCGCAGGATTCCCTGCAGGATCACGGGAGACATGGTCGCCGGCACGCGTTCCTTTTCGATTGCGGGGAAGAGAATGTGCGTGGTCATGATGGAATCGGCAGCGCCCTGAGGGAAGATGCGCGCATAGGGCAGAAGCTCGGTTTTGCGCATTTCATCCAGCGTCTTGTCCACGGTTGGCAGGAAGTAGTGCGAGTCCTGCGTGGTATCGCCGTGACCGGGGAAATGCTTGAGGCA